>RDXD01000435.1 GCA_004292575.1 Bacteroidota bacterium | reverse complement strand
GTATTCTAAAATGCGCTCAAACTGGCGGGTGGTGCCCGAGGCCAGCTGTAGCAGGGTAAGGGTGGTGCCTTCCTCCACGGGTGTGGTGGTGGCAGGGGCATCGCCATCGGCATCGGAGGGGTAGGCAGCATCGCTTGCCGCATCGGCCCAATATTTGCGGCCCACTTTTTCGGGTATTTTTTGAAGCAGGCTTTGGAGGCTATCAATGGTTCGGCGCAGGCTATCGGCAGTTTTAGTGCCGGCAGCAGGGGCTGGGGTACGGCGTTTGGCGGTATCGGGCAAGGGCTTCTCGGTTAGGTAGGCCATTTGGTCGGCACCCTCTTCAGGCATTTTAAAGCCCTTAATGCGGGGGATTTTTTGCACCTTAAGGGTGGCAAGGTTAACCCAGCCTAGGCTGTCTTTGGGCATATCATCGGGGCGCTTTTTTTTAATGCGGCCCTCGCGAGTGGCGGCGAAAGGGGCACGTATTTTAAAACTGCACCAAGCACTGTTTGGGCTTATTACGGGTGCATATCCCCTGGGTATGTATAGCTTTGTGCCATTGCCTTGGGCCAATGTAATAATGAGGTTGCCATCGCCCTCTTGTGGATTTACGGTAAACGCCAGCCATTGGCCGTTGGCACTTATTACCCGCTCTTGTATGCTTTCCCACTGGTCGTACACCTTGTGGTTAAGGGGTGGTTTTTGGGCGGCTGCGGGGCAGGCCCACCATAGCAACGACAATAATAAAGCGGCTGTGAAGAAGTGGCGCATACAAAAAATGGCTTTGGTTTTTGAGTGTTATTTTGACGTTAAAAATAGGGGCTAGCCACCGCCTCGCCGCCAAATATTTGCTTGAAGGAGGCTTGTATGCACAGCTTACACACACCCGCGGCCCATGGCAAGCCACAAACCCTATTTTTGCGGCTATTATGATTTGGGAATTTTTAAGCACACACTGGGCAGTTTTGGTATTTGTGGCGTTTTGTTTGGTTACGGCAGCACAACTTTTTTACCTGCTGTATTTTTTTGTACGGCTGGCATTTTTTAAAAGCAGCAATAAGTTTAAATCGCAAACGCACCCGGTATCGGTGGTGGTGTGTGCCCGCGATGAGGCCCACAACCTTGAAAAGAGCCTGCCCACCGTGCTTACCCAGCAATATGCTACGACACACGAAGTGGTATTGGTAAACGACAACTCGTTTGACGATACCAAGTTTTTTGCCGAGGAGCTGGGCAAAATTTTTAAGCACCTCAATACCATAAACCTAAGCCAGGAGGCCAAACATATACCCGGGAAAAAATACCCGCTAAGCATTGGTATAAAAAGCAGCCGCTACGAGGTAATGCTGCTTACAGATGCCGACTGTACCCCCGCAAGCCCCTGGTGGATACAAAAAATGCAAGATGCCTACCAGCCAGGCATAGAAGTGGTGCTGGGATACGGAGCCTACGAAAAACGGCCAGGATTGCTGAATAAGCTGGTGCGGTTTGAAACCTTTTTAACAGCTATGCAATACCTGAGCTATGCGCTGGCAGGCCAACCTTACATGGGCGTTGGTCGCAACATAAGCTATCGTAAAGAGCTGTTTTATAGGGTAAAAGGCTTCAGCAGCATAAACCATATACCGGGTGGCGACGACGACCTGTTTATAAATAAGGTGGCTACCGCCCAAAATACAGCCGTGGTATTGGATGCCGATGCTTTTACTTACAGTGCGGCACCACAGTCGTTTTTGCAGTGGTGGAGGCAAAAAACCCGGCACTACAGCACCGCTCGCTTTTATAAGCCCACACACAAGCTGCTGCTTTGGCTGTTTGCCTTTGCGCAATCGGTGTTTTACCCGCTGGGTGTGGTTAGTGCCATTTGGTTCGATTGGCGGGTGGTACTGGGCATTTACTTGGTTAAGCTGGCGGTGCAAGGCACGGTATGGTTTAAAGCCATGGCGCGCCTCAACGAAAAAGATCTTTTTCCATGGTTTTGGCTATTGGATATATGGTTGATGATTTACTACGCTTTGTACTCGGTAGCTATTTTTAAAAAGCCTACCAGCAATTGGAAATAAATAAACCCCGTGCCATGGAAATTCTGCTGAAATATTTTACCGCATTTACGCCACACCAACTGCAACAGTTTGATGCGCTGGCGGCTTTGTACACCGAGTGGAATCAAAAAATAAATGTGATAAGCCGTAAGGACATTGACAGCCTTTACGAAAAGCACATTTTACACTGTTTAAGCTTGGCTGCGGTGTTTGATTTTAAGCCCGGCATGCGGGTGGTGGACATTGGCTGCGGCGGTGGTTTCCCCACCATTCCACTGGCTATTTTGTACCCCGAAGTGAGTTTTCATGCAGTGGACAGCATAAACAAAAAACTGGTGGTGGTAAATGCAGTGGCCGATGGGGTAGGGCTGACCAACGTAACTACGCAGCATACCCGTGCCGAACAAATAACCGACCGCAAGTTTGAAGTGGCCATAAGCCGTGCAGTGGCCCCGCTGGCCGATTTGGCCCGCTGGAGCAAGCCCCTACTGCGCAAGGCCCACGAGGTGGTAAACCAATACACTACCAATGAAAAAGCGCTGATACCTGCTGGGCTAATTTGCTTAAAAGGGGGCGATTTGGCACAAGAAATACACGATAGCGGCAAGCGGCCCCGCATTTGGGAAATAGGCAACCTCTACAGCGAACCTTTTTTTGCAGAAAAGTACATTTTGCAGGCGTTGCCTTAGGGGTAAGCTTTTTGCCCATCGATTTTTCCTGAGCTGTGGCAGGCTTGCCCTGTAAGATCTGCTAGGGGTATAAGAAATGGGGTACGCTGCCCTAGTAATTAAATGATGATGACAGTTGACCTTTGCAACCAGATTTGGGCATTTGCAACATAAGGCGGGTAGGTCGTAGGTCTGCAAAGCGAAACTTTCTGCCTGCCTCAAGAGCACCATACGCCTGAAATATCAGGGCTGCCCAACCGGCAGGCCTGCAAAAGCCAGCTCCTTAAAAGACCTGCTGGGAAAACCTAAAATTTAATCTCAACCCGGTTGTTGCGGCGGTCCACATCGGCCATTAGGCCCGAGGGGTCAATGGTGATGGATTGCAAATCGTTTAGTTTGGCATCAATGGCAATTATAATGCTGCGGTTGGTCCAACGTTGGGCGGGATATATTTTCACGTTAGCCGTATCGGGCCAGGGCTTTTGACCAAACGTAAGCGTGGTGGGCACGTGGTGCATTTGAGCGGGATTATTCTTTACTTCCACGGCCACATCAATGGGCATGGGCACATCGCCAAGGCGTTTTATGCGCACATAGCTGGTTTTGCCGGTGGCCCAAATGCTGTCTATGCCGTAGTCGATGGTTTTAATGGTTTCGGTAAAATAATTTTTGTACCACATCAGTTGCATGCCGCTCACTTTTTCGGCCACCCGCACAAAATCTACCGGTGTGGGGTGCTTAAACGCCCATTGGCGGTAGTAGGCCAGCAGCGTGGCATCGAGCTGTGGTTGGCCAATGATGTAGCCCAACTGTACCAAAAACACCTCGCCCTTGTTGTAACTGTTTTGATTGTAAGCATAGTTGGTGGCAAAAAAATTGGCATGGGTACTCATGGGCTCGTCGAATTTGCTGGTGGCCAGGCTAACATAACTGCGCATGGCATCGGCAAAAGGATTTTCGGTACGCTTGCGCACCCAGGCTAGGGCACGGTCTTCGGCATAGCTGGTAAACCCTTCGTCCATCCAGCCATACAGATTTTCGTTGGTGCCTAGCATCATTTGGTACCAGCTGTGGCACCACTCGTGCACGGCTGTACCATAGCTTGCCGTGTTCATGAGCGTGCACATGGGGTACTCGGTGGCCCCACCGCCTGCCTGTATAAAGCTGTACTGCGGATAGGCGTAGGGTCCGTAGGTTTTTTCTAAAAATGGCATTACCAGCACCGCACTGTCGGCAATGGCCTTCCATTTGTCGTCGTCGGTTTTAAAAATAACGTGCAGTTTGCGGTTGCCGCTCACGTTTTTTACGATGTGTTTGTACTCGGGGTCGGCAGCCCAAGCAAAGTCGTGGATGTTGTTGCCCACAAAACGCCAGGTGCGCTTAGCGGTGGCAATGGGCTTTAGCTCGGTATCGGGCTTGTCGTAGCCCCAGCCAATGGCGGCGGGGTTTTGCAACACGCCGGTGCCACCTAGTTTATAGTCTTTGTTAATGTTGATGCTAACGTCGTAGTCGCCCCAAACGCCATAAAACTCGCGGGCCACATAGTCGTCGGCATTCCAGCCCTGGGCATCGTACTCCGTCACTTTGGGGTACCATTGGGCTATGCTATAGCGTATGTTTTGCTTGCTATCGCGGCCGCTGCGGCGGCACATTTTGGGTACTTGGGCGTTAAAGCTGGTAGTAAATGCTAGGGTTTGCTTGGGCAGCAAGGCCTTCTCGAGCTTTATTTCCAGCACGGTTTCGTGTTCAATAAAAGTTAGCGGCTTTCCGCCTACGCTTACATCCGTTACATGGCACCATCCCTCTTCGGCAGGTGTCATATCGGCAACCCGCATCTGAAAGCGACGGTCGTAATCCAGCACATCTTCGCCCTTGGCGGTGCGGCCCACCACCAGGTTTTCGGTACTGCGGCTGTGTTCGTCCATGGTGGTGCCGGGCTTAAAGGCATTCCAATACAGGTGCATAAAAATGCGGCGCAGGGTATCGGGGCTGTTGTTGGTGTAGGCAATCTGTTGGGTGCCGGTTATCAGGTTGGTTACCTCATTTACATCCACCTTCATGGTGTATTTGATGCGTTGCTGCCAAGTAGGCGCCTGGGCCATGGCCTCGCCGCAGAGCAAACTGAAAGCAAAAACTAATAAAAGGGGAAGGCGGTTGAATAAAAATGAAAGGGTTGACCGAATAGGTTTGCGCATGATTATCTTTAATTCCTTTTATGTGATAAAGCACGAAATTAATACAATGCCAAACACCAATTCACTGCCCGCGCTAATACATTACAATCCCACTACCTATGCGCCACATGAACTGCTTGAGCGGAGCAGCAGTTTTTACAGGTGGCTAAATGAACGGCGCACCTGCCGCGATTTTAGCGATGAGCCCATTGACCCCGCGGTAATTGAGCAAATTGTACTGACAGCCGGTACTGCGCCAAGTGGTGCGCACAAGCAACCTTGGCATTTTTGCTTGGTAAGCAATCCCCAACTCAAGCGCGAAATACGCCTTGCTGCCGAGGCCGAAGAGTACGAAAGCTATACCAACCGCATGAGCAAAGAATGGCTGGAAGACTTGGCGCCGATTGGTACAAATTGGGAAAAGCCGTTTTTGGAAATAGCACCATACCTCATTGTGGTGTTTCGACAGCCGTACGTGGTGCAAGCCGATGGAAGCAAGCGGCAAAATTATTACGTGCAAGAAAGCTGTGGCATTGCCTGCGGCCTGTTGTTGGCGGCCATTCACCATGCAGGCTTAATTGCGTTGACGCACACGCCATCGCCCATGAATTTTTTAGCCACGCTTTTGAAGCGCCCGGAAAACGAAAAACCCTATTTACTCATTCCGGTTGGCTACCCTACAAAGGATGGTCGGGTGCCCAATTTGGCCCGCAAGCCGCTTGATGCCATTGCTACTTGGTATCGGTAAGGTTTTTCGGTTTGGCGGTGTGGCGGGTGTTTATTTCGGGGTGGCTAAAAGTGGTGTAGAAGCATTTCCAAATTTCGTTGAGTGTCCAGTAAAGACGGCATTCGTGCTGTCTCAACAACGGTTGTTAACCCGATTTGCCGCCTGCCACTCACCTCAACGGCTCATGTTCTAACCCACCAATTCTTCCCATTACTCCCGTAATAAAACACAAGGCATTGGCTTTCATTTTCAATTTATTCAACAGTTTTCTTGTCGGCACTTTCTTCCTTTTCGGGCAGCAATTTAAGCACACGCTTGGCGTTGAGTTCAGACACAACTTTTTTGCCCGTTCTAGCCTCTAGCTCTAGGCGAGCTACTTTAGCAACATTTCCGCCTTGCTTGGCAACGCTCTTGCTTTGCTCAAAAACTTTTGGGTTGGTAGCTACAGAAATGTCTTTGGTGGATGCCTCGGCAAGCATATTCAAGATCAGCTCAGTATTCGTCATGTTATCCCGCAGGTTTTCTTTCTTCAAACCTTTCAAGATTTTATATTCTTTGGTGGTTTTGTCGCTCCAAGCTTTGGTGATAATATCTGTTAACGTTGCAAACTGCTGACCTTCTTTCAACCCTCTCTTTTTCCATTCATCTGTAAGTTCTTTGCGTATTTCAATGCTTTTTAGGCGTTGGTTAATCCAACTTTCGGAATAGCCGAGTTTCAAGTATTGTTCCAATGCCCTATCAATACCAAGTTCGGGGTCTTGCATCTCGTCTAGTCGCTCAGAAGCCACTTGTGCCAACCACAGCTTAAACGGCTCGGCCTTGGGCGATGGTATGGATTGTATAAGCCGGAAAAGCTGTTCCGTATCGGCCACATCGGTGGCGTAAAACTTTCCATCCGAGGCTTTCATTTTCAGTTGTCCGATTTTTTCGGACAACTCACTGCCTTCCTTTTTTAGCTTGGCTTTAAGGTCGCTCCAGTACTTTCTTGGTCGATCGGTTCCGGTAAGTATTTCTATAACATCCACAACGGATATGTACCATTTCTCCAGCTCCGCATCCCATACAGAGCGCACTTGTTTTTCTTCAAAAAGTTTGATGGCGGTTTCTTTGGTCATAACTGAGATGTTATGGTTGTAATGAGGATTTGATTTCTTAACTCTTTTGAACTGCAATTTAGGATGGCCGAAATTTATAAATCAACCAATACCCAATCCAAAAACGTTAATTTTTTGCACGGGTGCCGATGTTTTAGGGCTCACCGCTTGTAACCGCACCCATCAATTATTGGCACCACCTACCACCAACACTATTTCACCTTTTACCGCAGGTTTTGCACGGTAGTAGTCGGCCACTTCTTGCAATGTTCCGCGGGTGTTTTCTTCAAACTTCTTTGTTAGCTCGCGGCTTACACAGCTGGGGCGGTGGGCCCCAAAATATTTAGCCATTTCGTCCAGCGTTTTTACCAGCCGCATGGGGCTTTCGTAAAATACCATGGTGCGCTCTTCGTTGGTGAGCCTGGTAAACAAAGTATGGCGGCCTTTTTTTAACGGCAAAAAGCCTTCAAACACAAAACTGCTGGTGGGTAAGCCGCTGCTCACCAATGCCGGCACAAAAGCAGTGGCTCCCGGCAAACATTCAACCTTAACCCCCTGTTTTATGCACTCGCGAACCAGCAAAAACGCCGGATCGCTAATGCCGGGCGTACCCGCGTCGGTAATAAGCCCCATGGTTTTCCCGGCCACCATTTGCTCCACCAAATGCAGTAGCACCCGATGCTCGTTGTGCTGGTGATAGGGCGTCAGCGGCTTTTGCACTTCATAGTGTCGCAGCAGCACACTGCTGGTGCGGGTATCCTCGCACAATATTACATCTACGGCCTTAAGCATGGCTACCGCACGGTACGTCATGTCGGCCAAATTGCCAATGGGGGTGGGTATGAGGTAAAGCATGGGGTTGAAAAATACAGCTTGCTGAGAATTGTGCGTGCCAACCGCACCCGCGCCAGCCATTGGCCGCTTAGGCATTGGTATAATTTACCGAAAAGCGGTGCCGAAGCCACGCATCTATGCCTTTGTGTAGCTTGGGTTTGTGGCCGTTCCGTGTGCCGCAGGTTATTCCACAATGGTTACTTCAAACTGCTCCATTACTGGGTTTGCCAACAATTTGGTGGCGGCCTCATGCGCCACAGCCTTGGCGGCAGCTGCATCGGTAGCGTCAATGGTAAGGGTAATATGCTTGCCAATGCGGGCATCCTGCACAGCAGCAAGGCCTAGGTTGGTTAAGCCACCCAACACGGCTTTGCCTTGTGGATCAAGCAGGTTGGTAAGCGGCATTACCGTAATGTGGGCCGTAAACGTCATACAATGTGTTTTTTTAAAATGATAGAAACCAAAACGAAGGCCACAAAGGTAACTGGCACACCCAACCAACCCAATAAAAACGCCGATACCAAGGCCACTATGCCTACAGTTAACTGTGGCAGTAGCCCCCAAACACTCAACGCCTTGGGCTTATTGCTCATAATGACGAGGTTGCTTACCATAAGCCAGCTGGCAACGGCCACCACCCCATATAAAAACCAAGTGTTGGTGAGCATTTCGGCCACCAGATAGTGTGTAGTGCTAAAATAGATCAGCGGAAAGGAGGCAATGGCCAGGCCCACGGCAGGTACTGGGGTACCTCTAAAATAAGTAGCGGGTGTGGTTGAATCCAGGTTAAAACGTGCCAGACGGTAGGCCGCTGCACCAGCCAACACAAACGCGGGCAGCAGCCAAAGTGTACTAGCTTCTAAGCCGCTAGTGCCTTTGGCTACGCTTAGCCGCAGCAGTTGGTATAAGATGATGCTGGGTGCCACACCAAAGCTTACTACATCGGCCAGGCTATCGAGCTGCTTGCCCATGGCACTGCTGGCACCCAGCAGCCGGGCTAAAAAACCGTCGAAAAAATCAACTATGGCCGCTAATCCAATGCAAAGTGGTGCAGCATACACTGCAGCTTGGCTTAGGGTAAGCTCCTGACCCAGCGGATTATCGGGTGTGGGCGGCACATCTACCACTTCTATGCCATTTTGCAACAAATACACAATGGCCATGCAGCCAAACATCAAATTTAGCAGCGTGAATAAATTGGGTACCTGCGCTAAAAAGCCGTGTGGGGCCTGCGGTGGGGTTACGGATGATGCTGACATGCGGCAGAATTACATTTTGTTGTGGGCGAAGGTAGGACGGACACCGCTACACCAACCCGTACGGTTGAGGGTGGGGAGGCAACTAGCTAGAGCTCGGGGTAAGTTGTAGTGGGCCAAATGTTGATTACTTCCTTACCCGCTGCGGATAGGCCGGCGTTTTTACTTTTTCAGGTGGGTTAGCTTTTAGCTGGTCCATCACAATTTGGATGGCTTTTTCTAATTGTGGGTCTTTGCCGTTAATGACATCTACCGGCCATTGCTCCACTTCCACATCGGGTGGGGTACCCACGTTTTCTATGCCGAACCCCTTATCGTTGTAAAAAGCCAGGTTGGGTGCCGTTACGCCGCCGCCGTCTATAAATTCCGGAAATCCTAAAATGCCCACCAAGCCGCCCCAAGTAGTTTTGCCCACCAGCGTACCCAGATTTGCCTGCCGAAATAAATAGGGTAAATAGTCGCCACCCGACCCCGCAGTTTCATCAATCAGCATCACTTTTGGCCCTTGTATGGAAGCGTTTGGCGCTTTTTGGTCGCTGCCGTGCCTATAGTTCCAATACGATTGTTCGGGACGCTTCAAAATGTCAATTACATAATCGGCCAATTGCCCACCACCATTGAAGCGTTCATCTATAATAATACCGGCTTTATCGGCTTGTGGAAAGAAATAGCGCTTAAAGTACTCGTGCCCATCGGCGGCTGTGTTGGGTACGTACACATAGGCCACCTGCCCGTTGGTGGCAGCGTGTACTTTTTTCATGTTGCCCTCTACCCAATCTCGGTTGCGCAGGGCCGCTTCCGAGGCAATGGGCACCACCTTCACTGTTTTTGCATTGCTGCCATCGGGGGTGGCTGCTACAAGTAAGGTGGTTATTTTTCCTGCAGTATTTTCAAAATAGCTGTAAAAATTTTGGCCGGTGCTTACTGCTTGGCCATTTACCTGAAGAATATAGTCGCCAGTTTTCACGTCCACCGCCGGTTCGGTTAGTGGCGAACGCAGTGTAGGTGTCCAGTTGAGGCCGCCGTATATTTTTTTGATCCGTACTTTATCATTCAGCACTTCGTAGTCGGCGCCAAGTAATCCACCGGCCACAGTTTTTGGGCTAGCCATGCGGTCGCCGGTGCCGGTAAAGCGGTGGTGGCCAACCGATAGCTCGCTAAACATCCACTGCATTACCCTGTACAAATCCGATCTGCAAGCCAAATGGGGTAGAAAGGCAGCATATTTTGTACGCATCGCGTTCCAGTCGGCACCATGAAAATTGGGGTCGTAGAAGTAATCGCGGTTTACCCGCCATGCCTCGTTAAAAATGTTTGACCACTCGTCCGTTGGTGCCATTTTTACCTGTATGGCTGCCGTATTCAACACGGCATCGGGTGCCGGCTTTTGGCCAGTAGTGGTGGTGCTCCATTTGCCCCGGCTCAAAACCAACATTTTATCGCCTTTGGCGCTTACAATAAATGCGTCGGCAGGCATTATGGGTTCTTCTTTTCTCTTCTTAAGTGTAAATTGGTGAAGCATGGTGGGGGCATCGGCCAGTGATGCCGACAAATAATAGATTTCGCCTTCTTTGGGAACCGCCAAATTGCTGTATTGCCCGCTGGCAATGGGGAATGCAACAATGCGGTTTTCCAAACCTTCCCAATCAATACTCATGCTTTTGGCAACAGGCGCGGCTGCACCGCCGGCAGGCTTGCTGCTGGTGTCTTTGGCGGCTTCTTTTACTTCTTCCAAATCGTTCTCACGGGCAAATGGCGATGCCACCGTTTTTTGCAGCGTTGCCACATACAGGGTATTGGTAGTTTGCATGTCTTGGCTCGATTGGTCGAACCAGTTTACCACCGGCCCCGCATTTGTAGAGGCCAGCATGTACAGGTACTTTCCGCTGGGGTCAAATGTGGGTTCGGTTACATTAGAAAGACCATCGGAAACAGGATATGATTTGTTTTCGGCAACGGAGTACACGTAAGCACGTTGGTAGTTGGTGGCAGTAATGATGGTATAAGCCACAAAATTTCCATTGGCGGACCAACTGCCAAACAGTTCGCGAAATGGCCCGGGAATATAGTGCTCATCTTGGCCAATCAGGGTTATTTTGCCGGTAGCCACATCCAGTTGGTAGAGTTTTCTGCCATTGTCCACAAAGCACATTTTTTTACTATCGGGGCTCCAATGGATGTTGGCATAAAAGCCCGATCCAGTTAGCTTAAATGTTTTGGCTTCAGCCTGGCCCTGCTGCGGCAGTATGTGTAGCGCATATTCTCCATCGGCATCAGAAAAATAAGCAATTGATTTTCCATCGGGCGACCAAGCCGGGAATTTTTCGTGTGCACCCGGTGTGTTGGTAAGATTTTGAGGATCGCCTTTTGATGCAGGCAGCGTGATGATATCGCCACGATAGTCTAGCACCACTCTGGCACCCGATGGCGAAATATGCCCCGATCGGATGTAGCTATCATCTGACACAAACCGCGGCCGTAGCTCGAGCAAATCGGTAGCAATACCCACTTTAATGGCTTTGCTGGGGCCACCGGCCAGCGGCATGCTGTGCAGATAGCCTGCTTGTTCAAAAATAATTTCGCTAGCCGATGCTGCTAAGTTAAGCACTGGAAAGTCGTTGAATTTGGTGAGTGCCTGAAGTGCCTTGGTAGCAGCATCGTAACTGTAAACATTAAATTCTCCATCGCGGTCGCTCTTAAAATACACTTTACCGCCGCGCCATACGGGCTTCGAATCGTTGGCACCACCCGTGGGCTTAGGTATTTCGGTTACGGCATGGCTGCGCACATTGTATAACCAAATGCGGCTTTGCGTGCCTCCACGATAGTTTTTCCATTGTTCAAATCTGTCCAAAATGGTGGTATAGGCTATTTGGCTGCCATCGGCGTTGTAAGAGGCCCAAAATGCGTTGGGTATGGGCAGTTGTGTTTCGGCTCCCGAGGCCACATTTACCGTAAAAAGTTGATAGTAGCGGGCGGTAAAGCTGTTGCGCTGCGAGGCAAACAAAACCGCGCTGCCGTTGGGCGTAAAATCGCGAACCAAATCGGCGCTAGGATGCCAGGTTAGTCGCTTGGGTACACCACCAGCCACGGGCACCACAAATACATCGGTATTGCCATCGTATTGTGCACTAAAGGCAATGGTTTTGCCATCGGGCGAAAAAACCGGGTTCGATTCTATACCGGCATCTACGGTAATGCGCCGTGGGTAAGCCCCATCCTTATTGGCCACCCACAAATCTTCGGCATAAATAAATGCAATGTGGTTTTGGCTAATGGCCGGTTGCGACAGTAGCCGCGTATTGGTACTGTCGATGGCTAGCGTGGTTAGCGCTTGTAACAAACCCAAAAGAGTTAAGATGTAGGCAAAGGGGCGTTTGCTCATGGCACATGATTTTTTTTTGGTGGAAACTATTATGGCGAACAGTCCTGAGATTAGCTGTTTTTTTGAGGCCTAGCGTCACCGATTACAACATATAAAGGTATGAAGATAAGGGTTAGCCAGCTTGTGAGGTGTGGTGGGGTCAACTTTTTTGCAGTTGATTTTGCTTATAAAAATTCAGTGGAAGTTCGGTCACGGCTCTTTCAGGTACTCGCGCCAATTGTTTTTGGAATGGTGGTCTAGCATTTTTCTACCATGTACAACAAACTGGCACCAAAATAAATGAGGTCTGCCAATCCTGGTTGGGGTGAAGCCCCATTTCAGTTGCCGTTTTTTAGTATGTGCCATCCATGCGTTCTAAGTGGAAAACCTAATCGCCGGCTCGTAAAAATTACAGGTGCATAAATGTTAACAAATGAAAATATACCTCACATACAGCTCTGCAATAAGTTTTAGTGCAATTGTAAATATTAAACGGCAGAGCTACATACAAGGCTATAGCATTGTTGCTTGCAATTTTATTTTTAGGGACAAACACATTTCACTAGTAACCAACCTAAACCAAGGCTTTTGTTTTGAGCCGCGTGCCGACTGCAAGTGCACCGCAAACTGTACTGCTACATGTTTATTTGGTAGCTAGTGCTACACCCGCCCCCGTTTGGCCGCAAAATGAACGCTCCCAATTCCAACAAATCTTGCAAATCGCGGGTGGCCGTGGCTTTAGAGGCTCTGGTAATACCCATGTATTTTCGGGCGTTCATTCCCTCTTCAAACCCTTTTGGGCCTTCTTGTAACATGCGTCGCACCGCGGTTTTTTGGCGATCGTTGAGTTTTACACCCAATCAGTCGAAGAATCGGACTTTCTTAAGCGTGAAATCAATTTGCGCTTGTGCTTGTGTTTGCGCTTTTACGATGGTCTCTACAAAATATTCCACCCAGGGCGTAACATCGTTTGACCGCTGTGCGTGTTCTAGCGCATTGTAATACAGGCGTTTTTCTGCTTCGATGGTCGCCGATAAACTTATTAAAACCGGCCGACCAACACTCTGTGACAAGGCTTTTTCGGCAATTGCCCTACCAATTCTGCCATTGCCGTCTTCAAAAGGATGTATCGTTTCAAAATACAAATGTGCAAGTGCCGACCGAAAAGGGGCTTTTTTTATTTCGTCTTTGCCATTTGGGGCGGTATTGTTAAACCATTCTATGAAACGCGCCATTTCTTGTGGCACATTGGCCGATGGCGGGGCCTCGAAATGAACTTTTTCTTTTCCCAAAGCGCCAGAAATCACTTGCATCGGTAGGTTATGTGTGCGCCAGTGGCCAACCGTAAGGTATTTAGCAGTGCCAAGCAGTAGCCGATGCCACTCGAAAAGTTTTTCTTCGCATAGTGGCTCCTTAAACGTTCTTAGCAGGTCAATCATCAGCGCACCCAAATCTTCGGCAGATTTGCTGCTAGTAGAAGACCGCTCGTATGGCAAGCCTAAATTCTTCCGAGTAGATGATAGCACGTCCAATCTATTGGGGTATTCGCCCTCAATAGCCGAGGTTTTTATAGCTTCTGTAAGCATCACATAAACCATAAGGTCTTGTCCAAAATGATCTGGCAACGCGTCAACTACCCCGGCTGCACGACCTAGCTTTTCCGAGAAGTTGATGATGCCATCTTCTACCCCGCTGAGCGAGTATGTAAAATTTGGCCAGTCTTCCTGTTGCCAGTTGTAGCGCATCGTGAGCCGATTAAGCAAGTTATTCAGCTCAAACGGCTTGTGCACCACCCCCATGAAGGGTAAAAGCGTAGCGGTTGACTGCTGCCGCAGTGCTTCTGCTAGTGTTTTGCCATGGCCGCCTCAATTTCTTCAACTGTTATCGGGATGCCTTCAAACAAATCGCGGTTTCCGGTTTCGGTAATCACCACATTGTTTTCAATACGTATGCCAATGCCTTCTTCGGCCACATAAATACCGGGCTCTACGGTAAACACCATGCCTGGTACAATCGGCTCTGTAAAAGTGCCATAATCGTGCACGTCAACACCCAAGTGGTGGCTTATGCCGTGGTAAAGGTATTTGCGGTATGCCCTCCCTGCCATCTCGCTGCGGTCGTCTTTGTCGGCATCGGCTTGGGTTATAAGGCCCATTTGCACAAATAGTGCAGTTGCTTCATCGGCCACCAAATCGTGATAGGCTTTTATGGTAATGCCTGGCTTAAGTAGGCTCTTGGCATAATTGTGCAGGTGCAGGCAGGCATTGTACAGCACCTTTTGGCGCGGCGTAAACTTGCCATTTACAGGTATGGTACGCGTAAGGTCGGCACAATAGCCACCGTAGTTGGCGCCAAAGTCCATTAGTATAAGGTCGCCATCGTGGCAGGGTGCGTTATTGTCAATGTAATGCAACACCAGGGCATGTGCGCCGCTGGCTATAATGCTGCCATAGGCCTCGCCCTGCGCTTTGTGGCGCATAAACTCATGTACTATTTCTGCGTGCACTTCATGCTCGCCCACGCCTGGTTTCACAAAGTGCAGTACCCGGTTAAATGCTTTGTGGGTAATGCTTACGGCTGTTTCCAACACTGCAATTTCTAGGGGCGTTTTTACCGCCCGCAACTGTTTTAAAATGGGCTGGCTACGCATATAATGGTGCAATGGATAGCGCTGCTGCATTTGGGTAATAAACCGATAGTCGCGTGTGGGCAGATGGTTGGGCTTGCGGTCGTGTTCAATCGTGTTGAGGTACACATGCTCGGCCAGATGCATCCATGTCATCAGTCGCGTGTCGAACGAGGGCAGCCATACCACCGTTTCAATGCCGCTAATGGCCGTGGCTTCTGCCTTGGTAAGGCGGTGGCCCACCCATTTTTCTAGCTCTGGATCAGGCGTTACCAGCACCAATACCTCGCGGTGTTTT
>RDXD01000036.1 GCA_004292575.1 Bacteroidota bacterium | reverse complement strand
ATCTTTTAGTAGCGCGTTTAAAGGCCACAGGGTTCAATCACCAACTGGTACATCAATACATCTACGATTCTTACTTGGAAAATAGATTGCGGTTTTTGGGTCATGTTTTGCTTAACCGTATGGAGGTGCTGTACGAGTACAATGCTGTGCTAATAACTGTGCCGAAAAGCGACTTACTAAAATTTGACATTCAAACGGGCGATACTGAGGGCTTAGTAAACTTCCCCATGAGCATCCAGGGCATTAGAATGGTAGCCATTGTAATAGACCGCGACGAAGAGCGTAAATGGTCTTTTCGAAGTAAAGGTGGCGTTGATGTAAACACGTTTGCCCGATTACATTTTCAGGGAGGTGGTCATTTTAATGCCAGTGGCGGTCGCAGCCTACAGGATTTGCAAACTACAAAACAGCATTTTTTAGATGTTCTTCCTACTCTAACTGCTTTAACCCAATAATCAACAACACAGGTCCAAATTTACCCTTTCAATTTTTATTACATTTACTATGACACTTAAAAGTATCCTTTTTGCAGGCCTATCGACAGCACTTTTACTGGCTTGCAATGCCAATTACAAAAAAACGAAAGAAGGCATGGCCTATAAAGTTTTTGCCAAAGGCAAAGGTGGGGCGTTAAAAAACGGCCAGTTTTTAAAAGTATATTACAGCAACAAAATAGGCGATTCGGTGCTGGAAAGCAATTTTGGCAAAGTGCCAGCCTACGGCAAGTTCGATACCAGTTTGCACGGCACATACGAGTTTGTAGATTTCTTGGGCGAAATGAAAGTGGGCGATTCGGCCATTTATACCCGCTCAGTTGATAGTATGGTAAAGCGCGGGGCTTTTCAATACAACACTTTTTTTAAAAAAGGTGGCGTTCTTAATGGCTCAATTAAGATTTTGGCCGCGTTTGCAACCGAAGACGAAGTACGTGCCGACCAAGAAAAAGAGCTGGCCCTTGAAAAACAGCGTGAAATTGCCGGGTTGGAAAAACTCTTGGCCGAAAAAGGTATAAAACCTACGAGCAAAACCCCGGGTGGCGTATTTGTGGTTATGCAAAACGAAGGCACAGGCCTCAAGGCCGATTCTGGATGCCGCGTTACGGTTAACTATACAGGCACTTTAAGAAACGGTACCAAATTTGACTCTAACGTGGATTCGGCTTTTGGACATATGGAGCCTTTAGAATTTCAAGTGGGTACACGTGCTGTAATCCCGGGCTGGGACGAAGGCATAATGGCATTTAGAGAAGGTGGCAAAGGAAAGCTTTACATTCCGGCTATGATGGCCTATGGTATGCAGAGCCAGGGCGACAAGCTGCCAGCTTTTAGCGATTTGATATTTGAAATAGAAGTGGTGAAGGTGGCCCCCGCCGTAGCCCAAACAGTTCCGGGTCTCTCTCCTAGCACCTTGCCAACCCCCGCTGCGCCTCAAAAGCAATAAATTTTGCCTTAATGAAGGAATCTTAGGCATCAAAAATTAAAAACGCGGCTTTATGTGCTTTTGGTTATACATTTGAATTGTGCAATAAACAGTAACTTTCACATATTTTTCACACACTCGCTCTGTCTTAAACAAAATACTGTGTACAAAGTACGAAATTACCTGCTTAAGAATCATGTAGCTCCCAAATGGATGGTATTCATTTTCGATACCATTATTGGGGCAGTGGCTATTTTGGTGGCGTATTTTCTTCGGTTCAATTTGGATTACAACGCGGTTAAAAGTTTGCATATAGCCGATGATTTTATTTTGGTTCTGCTAACCAACTCGCTTTTCTTTTTCATTTTTAGAACCTATCAAGGTATCATACGCTTCTCGGGCTTTGCCGAGTCGGTGCGCACCACTTCTGCCCTTTTTGGCTCTTTCTTGGTGCTAATGGGCATGAATGTATTGATGAACGTTTCCGGTAGCCCTTCACTTATCCCTCCCTCGGTGCTTATCATTAACCTGCTTGCAGCTTCGTTTTTTATGGTGGGCTACAGGTTAACCGTAAAAACGTTATACCGTCAAAGTTTGGCGAATGGCAAAGACCAGCACGTGGTCATTTTTGGTGGCGAGATTAATGGTTCGCAGTTAAAAACCACCATTGAGCAAGCCTTCAACAATCAATATAAAGTGGTTGCATTTATTGATGACGATCAGTCTTACGTCGGAAAAACCATTGACAATACCCGGATATTTGGCTTTCATCAAATTAAGGAAGTGATGAGTAACTGGCAGGTGAAGATGATGCTTTTTGCGAAACCTGATTTGGATGCTGATACAAAAAACGCCGTTGTGGACTTTTGTTTGGAAAATGGTATTCAGGTTCGCAACATTCCGCCGGTAGACCAATGGATAAAAGGGCACTTAAATATTGCCCAGCTAAAAGAAATAAATATTGAAGAGCTGTTGGGACGGCCAGCCATAAAACTACGCAATCAGCGGGTTTTAGATTTGGTATGCTCAAAGCGAATTCTCATAACAGGTGCAGCGGGCAGTATCGGCGGCGAATTGGCCCGTCAGGCCGCAGCCTTTAACCCTGCGCTTCTGCTTATTGTAGATCAAAATGAGACGGGTTTATACGAGTTGGAGTATGAAATTCGCAACAGTTTTCCGCAGTGTAACCTAAGCCTTTTTATTGGGGATGTTCGCGACGAGAATGCTATGGAAACCATGTTTAAACGTTTTAGGCCTGAGGTTGTTTTTCATGCAGCCGCCTACAAGCATGTGCCTATGATGGAGGATCATCCATCCGAAGCCGTGCGCAATAACGTTTTGGGTACCCGCATTGTGGCCGATTTGTCTATCGAGCACGGGGTAGAGCGCTTTCTGCTCATTTCCACCGATAAAGCCATCAACCCTACCAACGTAATGGGCGCCAGCAAGCGCATAGCCGAAATATACGTTCAGAGTTTAGGCAACCGCGAGCGGAAAGTGGTTCACCTAAACGGACATGCTTCCAACAACTTGGCAGAGCGGCGAAACATCACCAAGTTTATTACCACCCGCTTTGGCAACGTACTCGGATCTAACG
>RDXD01000434.1 GCA_004292575.1 Bacteroidota bacterium | reverse complement strand
AACAGTTTGCTGCCGCCCAGCCAAAATGCCCTAAAATTTGGATTATCGGCCATGGCAATAACCCTGCCATTGCCCACTGCCTGCACCACCACCGTAGCTGAATTTTTAAGCGCTGCATAGTTTTGCGGCGTAATAAAGCCGCTCTGTAGCGGTGCGTTGCCATATTTTATTGGCGACGAAAAGGGGTTTTTGGGTAATTGTAAAAACACACTATTGGCCTTTAGTAAGTCAACGTAGGGCTGGCTATAGCCAAAACATAGCGGATGGGTTAAATCCATACTGGCTCTAAAAATGGCCCCGTTCATGCGTTGTGCACCGTCAATTTGCTCTTTTGCGGCGTAGTTGAGCACCTTTACCGAGTCGTAGGCACTCGCTGGTTTTTTGCTTTCCAATTTTACAATACCCGCTTCGTGGCACCAAGTTACCGCATCTTCGCAGGCCACCAGCGTGCCGCCGGCCTGTACCCATGCTTTCAGCTTTTCTTTGCTAAGGGCCTCGTAATTACCGCTCACCATCACAATGGTATTGTATCGGCTTAGATTTACGCGGTTAAACACTGCCGGCTCAAGATGTGTGGCGGGCATATTAAAACGCTGATCCATCAAATGCCATACCTCACCCGCAGCTCAATTTTTTGCATGTACCGGCTGCCCACATCGCTACCGGTTTGCGAACCTCCGGTGCTTAATGGCCAAAAGCGCACCAGATTGGCCGCGGCGCAACTTTTTACCAAAGCATCAATTTCGGCGTTGGTTTTTGTTTGCATCTGCTTTACCAAAATGGCTGTACCTGCCTCAAACCGTTGCTCGGCCCCATTTATGATGATAGAAAAAGGTACGGTGGCAATTTTTACAACAACGCCCTGTTGCTGTAGCCAGTAAACGGCTTTGGGGGCCTCAAAAGCCCGCCAGTCGAGTAAATAACCATAGGCGGCACTGCCCGTTTCCACATTGCCCACCCGCACTTCATTTTCCATTTTATGCGCTTCGCCGAGTATGCCGGGATTGTAAGCCGCCGCATCAAGGGCTGCTACATCAAGCCCAAAGGCCAGCGGCATGGTCCAAGCTGTTACGTCATAAAACAGACTGTCGGCGTAGGATAAGGTAATGTCGAAAGTGGTGCGAATAAGTTTGTATTGCGCTTGATTGACGGGAACCACAAAAGCAGTGGCTGGTAAAAACGTTTTGCCATCGCTTTTTAGCACACTGCGCAGTTTATGCACCTCAACACCGTGCCGGGCAAGCATGGTGGCCAAGGCTTGGCTGCGGTAAGCATCGTTTGGGCTGCCAAATACAAAGGCTTTTTGAGCAGATGCGGCGGCATCGGTGGCGGCCTGCTTGTAAAAACTGCGCTGGTAGTCTAAAAGCTCTTTGCGCATATCTTTTACAGCTTCCAAGGTACTGAGGGTGGTTACAAATTGGTTGCGAATGGTAAATGGAAAGCTGAGCAGACCGTTATCGGTTTCTTGCAGGTGGCCACGGCTACTGGCTTGCTCAAACAATATGCCTATGCCACCTTGGATATCGGGAAATGTGGAGCCTTTTCCATAATAAAAATCGTCGTAGCCTTCTTTTGTAAAGTATTGGCTACCAATACGGTCGAGGAAAGCGGCATGATACTTTCCGATTTTACCGGTCAACTCTTGGTTTTTTAAAGGGGTAAGCGGATTTACACGGCTGGGTACGCCCGGTTGAAAAAAGAAGGTAGAGTTGCTACCCATTTCGTGGTGGTCGGTAAGTACATTGGGCTTCCAGGCGTGAAAAAAAGCCAGCCTGTTTTGGCTTTCGCGGTGTACTGCCGGCATCCAGTCTCGGTTAAGGTCAAACCAGTAGTGGTTAAAACGTCCGCCGGGCCAAGCCTCATTGTACTCGCGGCTGTTGGGGTCTGAAACCAGGTTTTTGCTTTTGTGCTGGTTGGCCCAGCCCGAAAAGCGGTGAAGACCGTCGGGGTTAAAACAGGGGTCGAGTAAAATAACCGTTTGGTTGAGCAAGGCTTCTATTTGTGGCCCCTGGGCTGCAGCCAGGTAATAGGCAGCCAGCATGCTGGCGTTGCTGCCGCTGCTTTCGTTGCCGTGTATGGAGTAGCCCATCCAAAGTACGGCGGGCATGGTGGCGGTGGGCGGCTCGGGTGCCGCTGCGTTGGTTAGCGCCTGCCGCTGCGCCTTTATTTCGGAAAGCCGCGCCAAATTGCTGGCGGAGCTTATAAACAACAATACCTGTTCTCTACCCTCATAAGTGGTTCCCGTGCGCTCCAGTTTAATGCGGTTGGGATTGGCTTTGGCCAAAGCATACATGTATTGCACCAGTTTATCGTGGGTTACATGCCATTCGCCCACTTCGTGGCCAATTATCGTTTTGGGCACGGGGATGGCGGGGTCATAAACCACGCTATCGGGCAAATAGTAACTCAAGCCGCCCACGGGCTGTGCTAAACAGGGGCTGGAAATCAACAGGCCCAACAGGGCAATAACCGGTAAAAATTGGCGCATGGAAGTAAGTGTTTTGGCAAAATGAGGAAACTTGTGCCAAACTTAGGTTTTTTGGAGGCAAAATTGCGGCCCGTTTTTATAAGAACTTCTAACGTGCGCAAGCACTAGTTGCCGCTGGGTGTAAACGGCCAACCGCGTGGGTGGTTAATGGTGGAATTGTACACGCAGAGCTAGAAAGCAGCCGTCGTCAGTTTTCTTTTTTTTATTAATACCCATGAACGAGCACGGCGCCTAAAACTGACAACAAAAGATAAACGAAAGAATTTTTACTGGGACAAGGTTTCTCATCCGGGATGTGTATTAAACGGAATCCCTCGGATTTACAAAATGCATGTTTATGCCACCCTTACCCTTCACAGTAATCAGTCCCCTTGCCTCAAAATTAAAATTGCGCTGTGCCAATTGGTAGGTTGCTTCCGAAACGTTAATGCGCCCCGTTTCCGAAGATTGTTCCATGCGGGCTGCGGTGTTTACGGTATCGCCCCAAATGTCGTAGGCAAATTTTCTTACACCTATAATGCCCGCCACCACGTTGCCCGAGTGAATGCCTATGCGGATGCTAAGTGTAGTTGGGTTTACCTGCTTTCTTTCTTCAATAAACCGTATGATATCAATGGCTGCTTTAATAGCATTGTTGGCGTGGTTTTCACTCTTCTGAGGCAATCCGCTTACTGCCATGTAGGCATCCCCAATGGTCTTTATTTTTTCTAACCCATAGCGCCCCATAATGTTATCAAATGCTGTAAAACAAATGTTTAACTCCGTCAGTAATTCTTGCACCCCTACACGCTCTGAATTGGCGGTAAAACCAACAAAGTCGGTAAATAGTACGGATACTTCGTCGTAGTTTTTTGCAATTGTTTTGCCGTTTGCCTTTAGCTCTTCCGCAATTTCAAAAGGCAAAATGTTTAACAGCAAATCATCCGACTTCTTTTTTTCTTGGGCAATGCGGTTATTGTCTTTTCTTTTTTGAAAGTAAGACCATGCTGTAACACCCACCATCAGCAGGGCTAGTCCAGCACCCAAAAACGACATGTTTCTTTCATTTCTTGAACGCTTTATTTCGGCCGTAGCTATGGCATCTTTTTTCTCTTGCTCTATTTTTTCAATTTGACGCTTTTGCTCAAATCGTATGGTTATCTCGTCTTGCTTTTGTTTGTATTTAAATTCAATTTCCCGCCTTTTTAAGTCTTCCTCAAGCAAAAGTCTTTTTTTCTCATCGTCTGTTTTTGCAAGGGCTTGCTTTTTGTCATATTCAGCTTTTAATGCGCTAATTTCCGCTTGTTTCTGCACTTCAAGCCGCTTGGTTTCCTCTTCCAATAGTAACTTATTTCGCGCTTTTTCCATTGAAATTTGAGACTCCAGGTCGGAAAACGACTTAAGCTTTGCCAAATCAAACACACTGTCTTTTATGACGACTGACTTATTTAGAAAATACAGAGACCGCTCAAAGCTATCCACCTTTTCAAAAGCCTTGGAAAGGATAGAATAGTACTCTATATCATTTTGGTTTAGATACTGCTTGTCTTCTTTAAGATATGATTCCAGACTTGGCCTAATTTTTTGGAGATACGTTCTTAATTTTTCTTTTTCAGCATTGGTATAGGCACTATCCCCCTTAGCCGTTACTAAAAAATCCATTTTGTTTACATTAACTCTGTGCACCATTACATCATACCACTTGCTTTTGGGGTCCACCATGCTTAGTGCCTCTTCGTTCCATTTGTCAGCCGTTTTTAAATCACCGTCTTCTTCTTTTTGCAGCGCCATATAGTTTAATAAATTAGCGGCCATGTCTTTATCTCCCATTGCTTTATAGCCTTCTATTGCTTTGAAATAATAAACATACGCGGAGTCGTTTTGCTTTAAACTGAGGTAGTCGGCCCCCAGTTGCCGATACAAATCGGTTTGGTATTCAGTTTTATAATTCGTTTTTTCATATATCCTCAGTGCTTCTTTGGTGGCTTCTAAGGCCTTTTTACTGTTCTTTGTGTTGCGGTATAAACTTGCTAACGAAACATAAGTGCTAGCCTTCAGTTCCGGGTCAGCCTTATCAGCATATACCAGGTTTTCTTCTACAATTTTTAGCGCCTCGGTGTATTGATTTTTATAGGTGTAAATGCCTGCCATCGTTTGAAAAGCATACTGAATAGAATAGGGGTCTGTTTCTTTTTTTTCCCGAAAAAACTGAAGGTTTTTAACTAGATACTTAAGCGCACTGTCCCAGTTTTTGGATTGATTGACATGATAACTGCCATAGCTGGCATTTATTTTTGATTTGGCCACATAGTTTTCCGAAGAGTCAAAAAAAGGTGCTATTTGGTTTAAACAAGCGTAACAAGCCTCGTACTTCTTGTAAAAAGAATAAACCTGGCAGATATATAGTTTTAGTGCGTTAGCGTCCTTTATTTTTTGGTTTCTTTCATATATCTTTATTATCATGTTATAATAGGCAACTCCACTATCTAGGTTGTTTTTTGCCATGTATTCACCCGCCAACGCCTTATAAAACCTTGCCGTGTCGCCAGTTGTTTTTAGGTTGTTTTTAGTAGCTTTAATAGAATCTATAGCAGGCTGCGCAAATAAACCGCGGGCAGTAAGTAAAAGAAATATAATAGAAGCGTATTTCAACATGTTGATTTGAGCTTTTTGTAATGTTCTATTGCTGTGGTTTCATTTGTCAAATGTAGAATTGCCACAAGGCCATTCCAAACGAATGCACTTATACAAAACTTGTTTCTAAAAGTTGGTCAATCAATACCAACTGGAATTTGTGCTTGTTAGCTATTGACCTCTGGCAAAGCTTAGGGGGCTACTTTTTCTGCCCCCGAGTTTTAGGCTTGCCATATTTTTTCATCATCCTGTCTTTGCGCCTTACCACCACATTTACTTTTTTGTTTTTTGCCAATTTTTCATGAAATGAAGGGCCTGATGCTTCCTTTTTTAGTGGTTTTATCTCCACTTCTTTAACAATCACTTTTGGCCTTTCATCTTCAGTAAGTTCCTGCGAAATTTCAAGACTCGGCGGAAGCGAAAGCATGTCAATTGGCATGTTCATTAGTGCTTCGGCCTCGGCTTGCAAGGCCTTATCTTTTGGGGTAAAAAAACTAATGGCCATGCCTTTTCTATCGGCCCGACCGGTTCTTCCAATACGATGTATGTAGTTTTCGGGCGTTTCTGGCGCATCAAAGTTTATAACATGCGATACGGCTTCTATATCAATGCCCCGGGCCACAATGTCGGTAGCTATAATGAAACGATAAGCTCCTTCTTTAAACTGTTTAACGGTATTAAAGCGGTGATTTTGGTCTTTGTTGGAGTGTATTACCCCAGCTTGTCCGTCATAGTCTGGTTGTAACTGTTCAAAGAGCTGATCGGCAAGGGCTTTGCTGCCGGCAAACACCAACACTTTGTTCATGGCGGCATCCTGATGAAGCAATAAGCGCAGCAGGTTTACTTTGGTGTAAAAATTGGGAACTTCATAAGCTACTTGTTCGATAAGCTCCAGCGGGGTTCCGGCTGGTGCGGCCTCAATTTTAAGTAGGTGTGTAAAATATTCAGCCATTAGGGCTTCTACTTCCGGAATCAAAGTAGCAGAAAACAAGAGGTTTTGTCGCTTGGGCGGCAATAGCTCAATGATGTTTTTTAGCTGTGCCCTAAATCCGAGGTTCAGCATTTCATCTACTTCGTCAATCACCAACATTTTTATGGCTTTTAGCTTTACCGATCCGTTCATGGTAAGGTCGTAAAGCCTGCCGGGCGTGCTTACCAGCACATCCACCTTTTGCTCAACCGCAAACTTTTGCGTATTGATGTTTACACCGCCGTACACGCCCACGGTTACCACATTCATATAGGCGGTTAGTTTGTTTACCGTTTCCACCACTTGCACCACCAGCTCGCGGGTAGGTACTAGTATAAGAATTTGAGGGGCTGTACCTTTTGTAAACTTCCATTGGCGCAGGCAGGGCAGCAAATAAGCAATGGTTTTGCCGGTGCCGGTTTGTGCAATCCCGCATACATCTACGCCCGAAAGCGCCGGCGCAAAAACCTTCTGCTGTATGCTGGTGGGTGTATCAAAGCCAAGATCTTCAAGGGCATTGAGCAAAGCACTGTTTAGTTTTAGACTGGCGAAACGCATAAAATGAAAGCTTTTATGGGGTAAATGTAACGGGTGTTTACCAGCGTGGCGATTTACTTGGTGGATGCCAAGGTTTGGGTGGGCTTTTGGTGTTTGAAAGCGGGATAATGGTTATACGCCTTAACTTTTTATATGGTGCCTAAACGTTTTATGGCTAAATAGCGGGCTGTGGATAGGTAAGCAGGATTAAAATTGAAGAAATTTGCTACTTTCGCACCCCTTTTGGCTGCGTAGTTCAATGGATAGAATAGGAGTTTCCTAAACTCTAGATCTAGGTTCGATTCCTAGCGCGGCTACTATTTTAGGTTTGTTATTTGCCTTCCGCACGAGCGCATTGGCAATTGAGATGGGCACACGCAAAACAGCAAAGGGTATGTTTTATGCTTATGTACTTGAAAGCCTTAGTGATTCCAAGTACCACTACAAAGGCAGCTGCCAAGATTTGAGGCTTCGTTTGCTACAACATAACGGCGGAAAAACAAAATCCAATAAGGCCTTTGCGCCTTTCAAGGTTTTGCACCACGAGGTTTTTGAAACGCGCTTGGAAGCCGTGGCAACAGAAAAGTACTGGAAAACCGCGGCCGGAAGACGCTATCTACAGCGGCTGATTACAACCGGCTCCGTAGTTCCATGGATACCCTCCCAAACGTCTCAGTCCGATGAAGCGTCGGAGTTTCCTACACTCTAGATCTAGGTTCCCTGCCCGACTATGTTTTGCAGGCGGGGATTCCTAGCGCGGCTACTATTTTCGGTTTGTTTATATCTGCCATCCGAACGCCTGAAGCGGACAGCAGCAGGGGTTTCCTACACTCTAGATCTAGGTTCCCTGCCCGACTATGTTTTGCAGGCGGGGATTCCTAGCGCGGCTACTAAATCTACTGCCATAGTGGGCTTTGTCCATACAAGGGCGAGTGTATTCTATCACACTACGTCTTGCAACCGCGCTTTTTGGCGCCGATTGTATAGCATGGGATGGTTTATTTCCCGGTTTTAAAGCTGCTCTCGTAAACTGCTATCCAGTCCTCTACCGATACCTTGGTGGCCAATTGGCCCAGAAGGCTAAAAGGTATTTTCTCAGGATTTTTGAACCGTATGCAGCTTTTGCCAAGGTCAAGTTTGCCTAAATTTTGCTGCTGGTAGGCCTTGGTAAACCAACTGAGCAGGCTGGGCATGGCATACAGCCCCATGTGGTACACCGCAATATGGCTTTTTTGCGAAGCCAAGCTTATAAATGGCAAGGGTAGTTTTGGCGAACAATGATAGCCAGAGGGGTATAAGCTGTGGGGCACCACATAGCCAATCATGCCATAGCTCATTTGCTCTGTAAACTGGCTTGGTAAATTGGCCAAAATGGTTTGACGAAGATTGGTCATGGCGTGCTGTCGGTCTTCGGGCAGTTGGGCCAGGTATTGCTCCACGCTGGTTGCGGCTGATGTCATGGGCGGCGGTTTTAGCGGTTAAGGGGCTAAAGTTTTGGATAATCAAAAAGCCAGTAGCGTTTTTCGGCAGTGTCAAATTCGCTCCAAGCATTACAAAGCGCATATACCCCAAACATGGCACAGGTGGGCATGTCGTCAATACTAGCTACGCCAAGGCTATTGGCCATAAACGTAATACCCGGGTTGTGGCTAAAAATGGCCACGGTGCTGCAGTGGTTGGGTTGGGCTTTTATGGTGTCGTAAATGGTTTGTACTTCGGCATGGTAAAGCGCTGGCACCAATACCAACTGATTATTTTGGGCTTCAAGCGCTTGCATAAAATGCTCCGCTGTTTGCAAGGCCCGCTTTGCGGTACTGCTTACGTACAAGTCTATGTCGATGTTTTTTGCCGCCAGGCGTTTGGCCATGGCAGGGGCATCGCGATGACCTCGGTCGTTCAGTGGTCGGTCAAAATCGGCCAGATTGGCATTGCCCCAACTGCTTTTGGCGTGGCGCACCAGCAAGAGTGATTTCAATTACAAAAATTTAGCGAAAGGTAGGGGTTTGGTTCAATATCGCATAAATTTCAACAGGGCAGTAGCTTGCTTACAAATCAGAGCTTTTGCAGTTTAATTGCTCGCAAGGTCCTATCGCAATGGGCAGAGGCCTCCGCAGCCCTTTCTACCGCAAGACGTTGCTACTCGTTAACGACAGCGCTTGCAGTTACTTGGGTTTAATAGCCCCGCACATTTTTGCCTTCCATATAATTCATAAAGGCCTTGTTGCACACACGGTTGCCCCCGGGCGTGGGGTAGTTTCCGGTAAAATACCAGTCGCCAGTATTGGTGGGGCAGCTTTCGTGCAGGGCTTCAATGGTTTGGTAAATTACCTGCACGGGAATGTCTAGCTCGGGCGGGGTAATCATTTTGGCAATTTCATCGCTAATGGTTTGTGGCGCAAAAGGGGCATACACCTGTTTTACTACATTTACCGTATGCAGCAGGTTGGTACGATGCAGTTCTTTGCATTGGTCGTAAAAATGCTGCAGCTCTGCATCGGTTCCGTTTGCCCGGCGCAGGTTTATGGCCGCCTGAAAGGCAATAAAATCCCACATTTTACTCATATCAATGCCATAGCAATCGGGATAGCGAATTTGTGGCGCACTGCTTACCACAATAATCTTTTTGGGTTTTAGCCTGCCCAACATGCGAATAATGCTTTCTCTCAGGGTGGTGCCGCGTACAATGCTGTCGTCTATCACCACCAAGGTGTCTTCGTGCGGGCGGCTGGTGCCATAAGTAATGTCGTACACGTGCTGCACCATATCTTGCCGGCTCACGTCTTCGGTTATAAACGTGCGCATTTTCACATCTTTAATGGCTATTTTTTCCTGGCGAATTTTTCTGTTAATCATTTCGCTCAGCTGGGCCTCGTCAAAGTCTTTTCCCCAGCTCATGATGCGTTCCACCTTAATGCGGTTCAGGTATTCTTCCATGCCTTTGTTGAGGCCATAAAACGCCACTTCGGCAGTGTTGGGTATGTAAGCAAAAATGGTATTGCGCAGGTCGTAGTTGATGGCTTCCAGCACGGGTTTGCTGAGATGGTGGCCCAGCGCTATGCGTTCGCGGTAAATTTTTTCGTCGTTGCCACGGCTAAAATAAATGCGCTCAAAGCTACACGCACGGCGCTCCAGAGGTTCCAATATTTGCTCAATGCTGTAGTCGCCTTGGGCGTTTACCAACAGGGCGCAACCGGGCATCAGCTCCAGCACCTCATTTTCGCCCACATTAAACGTAGTGCGTATGGCCGCCCGCTCACTGGCGGTTACTATAAAATCGTCGTGAATATAATAGTACGATGGCCGAATGCCGTTTGCGTCGCGCATTACAAAGCTGTGACCATTGCCCACTAAGCCGCCAATGTTGTAGCCCCCGTCAAACAGGCTGCAGGCCTTGCGCAGCACGTTTGCCAAGTTGGGGCTTCCGGGTTGAAGCTCGTCTTCTTTCACCAAAAAATGATGTACCACTTCCATCATGGCGGCCAAATCACTCTGGCGCTGAAACTCGCCGGGGTCAATGTCAATCAGCGCAAAAAGCTCTTCGGTGTTTACCAAATTGAAGTTGCCTGCCAGTGCCAGGTTGCGACTTGGTTCAATGGCGCGCTTGATAAATGGGTGGCAAAAGTCAATTTTGTTTTTGCCCTGGGTGCCATAGCGCAGGTGTCCCAACATCAGTTCGCCCAAAAAAGGCAGATGACCTTTGGCAAAGTCGGCGTGTTGCAGCAAGTCGGGCTGAAACCTTTCCAGCTCGGCCACCTCGCCGTGTACTTTAGCAAAAATGTCGGCAATGGGTTGGTTTACAATGCTGCGTAATCGGTACAAAAACGGGCTTCCAGCGGCTTGATTCAGCTTCACACTGGCAATGCCGGCACCATCCTGACCGCGGTTGTGCTGCTTTTCCATCAACAAATACAGCTTGTTGAGACCATACATGATGGTGCCGTACTGTGCTCGGTAATAGGCCAATGGCTTTCTTAGTCGAATAAATGCCAGGCCGCATTCGTGTTTTATGGCGTCGCTCATGGTTGGTTGATGATGGTTGCGCTGTTAATTCTTTTACGCAACGTGTATTGTTGGACAATCTGCCCTTGCCAAATTTATCAGGATGCGAAGGTAAAAAATATGACCCACATAGCCCTCAAAACCCCAAAGTGGGTCAGGTCTTATTTTGAGGCGGTATGGAATGTAAACATTTCGCAAAAACGATAAGCATGATGCTACCAGTTTGCCCAACAACCGCTAAATTGCCCAAGCAAAATGGTTTAGCATGTACTACCTCGACCCCAAAAACGACATTACCTTTAAAAAGGTGTTTGGCCAACACCCCAATGTGCTAAAAAGCTTCCTAAATGCCATGCTGCCCTTACCAAGCGATGGAGGTATTGCCGAGCTGGAATACCTTATACCAGAACTATTGCCCGACATCCCCGAACTAAAATTAACCATCGTCGATATCCGCTGCCGCGACCAACAGGGTCGGCAGTTTTTGGTAGAAATGCAAATGCTTTGGGCCGACAGCTTTGAAGGCCGCGTACTCTTCAACAGTTGCAAGGCTTTTTCGAAGCAAATTGGCAAGGGCGATGCTTACGGCTTGCTTGCTCCAGTGTATTCGCTCAATATTGTAAACCAATCGTTTAGCGGCCAAACAAATATATGGTACCATCACTACCGCCTCGGCCACCAAAGCCTGCCGGAGCGCTACATACGGGGACTAGAAATTGTGTCGGTTGAATTGCCTAACTTTATACCGCAAAACTACACAGCCCGCAAAATGACTACGCTTTGGCTGCGTTTTTTAAAAGAAATTGAAAACCAAACCACCATGATACCCGCCGAACTGCTAGAAGTGCCTGAAATAGCCCAGGCCGTGGACGCGCTAAAAACCACCAGCTATACCCAAGCCGAGCTGGAGCAGTACGATAGATACTGGGACGTTGTGCGCACACAAAAAAGTATGCTACTCGATGCTAAGCGCGAAGGGCTAGTGGAAGGTGAGCTAAAAGGGAAGATTGAAGGGAAGATTGAAGGGAAGATTGAGGTAGCAAAACAGCTGAAAGCCAGTGGCTTTTCGTTAGCCGACATTCGGCGCATCACTGGCCTTACAGACCAAGAGCTGAGCAAGGTGCAGAGCTAAATCCAGCCGAAACCACCATGATACCCGCCGAACTGCTAGAAGTGCCCGAAGTAGCCCAGGCCGCGGACGCGCTAAAAACCACCAGCTATACCCAAGCCGAGCTGGAGCAGTACGATAGATACTGGGACATTGTGCGCACACAAAAAAGTATGCTACTCGATGCTGAACGCAAAGGGAAACGTGAAAATGCGATACAAACTGCCGAAAGACTTATCGCGAAAAGGTTTTCTAGCGAGGAGATTGCGGATATTTCCGAAGTGGATTTGGCGCAAATAGAAGCCCTTCGACAAAGCTTCAATTAACCATGCCCGTTGTGGCTCTAATTGAACGAACACCCTAAGATGTGTGAAAGCGGGCGTGTAGCAAGGTCTGCGCACACCAAACTTTCACACATTTGTTAGCGGTCTTCGGCAAAGCTTCCTAAAACTTTGGACCTGCCGCACCCTATGTTTCTTACTTCAGCACGTGCCAAAGTACCACATGTTCTTAAAGCAAAGCCGATACTGGTCTAGGGCCTGTTTTTCACATATTTTTCCAGCCACTCATACTGCTCGTGCAGCATGTGCAACACGTTTTCGCGGCCACTGTAGCCGTGGCTTTCGTAGGGCAGGCTCACAAAGCGCACGGTGCCGCCGTGTCCTTTTATGGCGTTGTACAGCCGCTCGCTGTTAATGGGGAAAGTACCTGGGTTGTTGTCGGCATCGCCATGTATCAGCAGCAGAGCGTCTTTCATGTTGTTGGCAAAGCTAAAGGGGCTCATTTGGTAGTACACCTCGGGGGCCTGCCAATAAGTGCGCTCTTCGTTTTGAAAGCCAAATGGCGTAAGGGTGCGCATATAGGCGCCACTGCGGGCAATGCCTGCCTTAAACAGGCGGGTGTGGGTGAGCAGGTTGGCCGTCATAAATGCACCATAGCTGTGGCCGCCCACTGCTGCACGGCTGGTATCGCCATAGCCCAGCGCCGCTATTTTATCCAGCGCCGCTTTGGCATTCCATTCCAGTTGCTCCACAAAGTTGTCGTTGGGCTGCTTTTCGCCTTCGCCCACAATGGGAAACTCGGTGGCATCCATTACGCAATACCCCATGGCGGCATAAAACACAGGGCTGCCCCAACTAACGCCGCTAAACCGGTATTGGCTGCCCCGCACTTGTGCTGCATCGGCAGCACTTTTAAACTCGCGGGGGTAAGCCCACATAAAAATGGGGAGGGGCTTGCTGGTTCCCGCTTTAAAGTCGGCTGGCAAATAAACGGTAGCCGTAAGGTCAATGCCATCTTTGCGTTTGTAGTAAATCTTCTCCTTTATGAGGTTGCGGAGAGCCGGTTGCGGGTCGGTAAATTTGGTGATGGCCAAGCTGGTACCCGCAGCCAAATTGTGCAGGTAAAAATTAGGCGCTTCGGTTTGACTCTCTTTTCGGGTAATAAAAATCTTTTTATCGGCATCCAGCACTTTGGCCACCGATTCGTAGTACGGCTCTTGGCAGCGCCATAGGATATTGCTTTTTTTGGAAGCCACATCAAACACGCTCAAAAACGGCAAATCGCCTTTGGCACTTGCCCCGTCGCCCGTCATTAATATGCCTTTGCCACCATCAACCGTTTTAAACACGTTGCGACCATATTTATTGTCGTGTAGCACCGGCGCTCCGGGGTTGTTATAGGCATCGTTGGTGCTGCGTTCAAACAGCGTTTCGGTGCTGCCATTTGCGGGGTTTAGCAAACTTACTTTTGCCACTTGCTTGCCTTGGCTGCCTTCGTTTAGCAAGCCAAGCCCATTGTCGCCCCAGGTAATGCCCCGGTAGCGCATGGCGGTTTTCACCACCTCGGTGGGTGCCCCGCTAAAAGGTGCTGCCAAACTGTAAACCGCATCGTGGTAGGGTACTTTGGTTTTGTAAATGCCACTGTCAAGTGGTTTGCTCCACAATACTGAGGCCGGTTCGTTGGCCATCCAGTTAAAGCCGCGGGGTACGTTTTGAATGTTGTCGAAGCCAGACGGCGATGTTTCCGAAGATGGAAGATCGGCTAGGACTTTTAGGGTTTTAGCGCTAAGGTCGGTAATGGCCACCAGCGATGGAAAACCGCCTGCGGGTACAAGATAGCTGAAGGGCTTTTTGATGGTTTCGAGCAGTAAATATTGTTTGTTGGGCGATGGCGTAACACCGGCATAAATATCGGGCTTGCCCAATTTGGTTTCCACCCCATTTTTTAGAAAAACCAGTTGCGAAGTGGCGTAAAACCCAAACAGTTGCTCGTCGTATGGGGTTTTAATGAGGTCTTGGTAGGTGCGGCTTGGCGCGGCTTTACCCAGGTTTTGCTGAGCCACCGGGCCTTTGGGCGCCAATGGTTTGGGTGGTGCTGCAGATGCGGGCGCAGTAGTGGTGCCATACATCAGGGTATTGTCGTCAAAGTATTCGTAGCCGGGCCCATACACCAGGTTAAGCGGTTGTTTGTTTACTTTTTTGGCCACCGCGGTATTTACGTCTATTTCGTATAAATCAATAGTGGCATTGCCGGTGTGTGCAAATGCAATTTTGGTTTGGCTGGGGTTCCAAGTGGGGCCACTGGCTTTTAAGTTGGCGGGCAATCCTTTCACCGGGGTTTCTGCGCCCGTAGCCATGTTTTTAATTTTGAAGTTGGTGGTGTACACCTGCCGGCTTGGTCCAAAATTATTGGGGTTAATGCGTAGGCCAGCAATTCGCAATTCGGGCTGCGCCAACTCTTCTACGCCAGGGTAGTTGCTGCTGCGCTCGCTCAGCAACATGTATTTTCCTTTGTCGTCGATGCTAACCGAAGGCGTTGGTGGCGCCAATAGCAGAGTCTCAAGCATTTTTGGTGGCTTTTTGTAGTCGGTAGCGTCTTGGGCATGGCTAGCCAACTGCGCCAGCAGCAGCAAGCAAAGTAGTTTTTTCATACACTTTTTTTGGAGCAAGCCAAGGCCTGCGTGGTTTTTAAATACCGCCGTTGTGCGAGTGTACCATGCTTTTCGCGCATGGTCCATACTTATACAGCTTAGAAAGGCGGCTAAATCTATTTTTGAATAAGACGCCAAATCTACCCGCTACAATCGAAACAATAAAAATCAACCTCTTGTCCGCTATTCTGTAACTCGCCTATCCCATTAAGCCACCACGGGCTCTGGTTTCAGGCTTTCTGCCAACCACAAAAACTCGCTCACGAAGGTATCAACAGCCTTCTGGAATGTGGGATCGAGCAAATTGCCCTCAGCATCAAATTTTTTATCTACGCCCGGCGTAATAAGCATGTATGGGCTAAGAATGCCAAACAGAGCCCCCACCAGCAACTGCATTTGCTGGCTGGCCCGCATGCCGCCCATGGCGCCGGGGCTGGTGGTTACAATGCCCATGGCTTTGCGGCTTTGCTTGGGGAAATAATCCATCAGGTTTTTTAGTGCCGACGTGTAGCTGCCGTTGTACTCCGGGCTTACCAAAATAAGCGCATCGGCAGCCAGCACTTGCTGGGCCAGGGGCTTAAACGCGTCGGGTGTTTTTTCTACGGTACTAAATACCATTTCTTGCAGGGGTAGCGGCCATTGGCGCACGTCTATGATGTTTACCTCATGTTCGGTACGCTCTTGCAGTAGGGCTTTGAGATATAGCGCCACCCTAAAGTTTACGCTGTTTTTGCGCGGGCTGCCGGCTATAATTTCGATGTTCATAAAAGTCTCTCGGAGTTTTAAATTTGTGTATGGAGGTATAACGCTTTGGCGGCATTAAGGTTGAAAACCCAAACAGAGAAGCAGTATTTGCCATTTTCGCAAGCCAATTAGGGAGCCCCACTTGCCCGCCTCGTGGCCAGCCAAAGGCTGCTGTATTTCGGCGCGGGGCATTCATTAACAATGGCTTATGGGCCGCCATGGGCTAATCAATGGGTTTGCCCCAAGCAGCAACACCTCTCCGTGGGTATTGGCTTCGGAGGTAATTTCGGTGCCGGTGCCCTCAAGCACTACCAGGGTGCCGCTGCGGGCTTGGGTGCTTTGGTTTACCATACCATGGCAGCTTAGCTCCACTGCGGCAGCGTAGGCGCGGGGCTTCTGCCGTTGGCCCACGCCCTTCGACCCCGGATGCTGCGGCTTAGGGCTAC
>RDXD01000035.1 GCA_004292575.1 Bacteroidota bacterium | reverse complement strand
GTACCCCTGGCAGCAGTGGCACGGCCAGCTTTGCTTTAAATATAGGCGGGCAGACGTGTACAATGACAAGAACGGTTTCAGCTGGTGCTGGTGCCATAACTACCATTACGTGTGCTAGCGCTACCAATACCGGCACACTTACCTCAGGAGCAGCAGCAAGCGGTGTATCATCTTCGGTACCTTATACGTGGACAGACGGTGACCTCTACGGGAGTGACCGGATTGACGGCTACCTTGGCAGCTGGGTCATTTGTTTCTGGCGCAGGAACTCTTGTCTATAATATCACTGGTACCCCTGGCAGCAGTGGTACGGCCAGCTTTGCTTTAAACATAGGTGGGCAGACGTGTACGATGACAAGAACGGTTTCAGTAGCTGCTGGTGCCATAACTACCATTACGTGTGCTAGCGCTACCAATAACGGCACACTTACCTCGGGAGTAGCTGCAAGCGGCGCTTCATCTTCCGTACCTTATACGGGTGGCAATGGTGGTACACATGGTGGACAGACGGTGACATCTACGGGAGTGACCGGATTGACGGCTACTTTGACTGCTGGGTCATTTGTTTCGGGTGCAGGAAGCCTTGTATATAATATTACTGGTACCCCGGGCAGCAGTGGCACGGCCAGCTTTGCTTTAAATATAGGTGGGCAAATGTGTACGTTGACTAGGACAGTTGCTGCGCCTACAGTTCCTAATATATGTAATCCTTCCAACCCAACTGCCATAGTAGAAGTTACCAATTCAACCACAGGAAAAATATGGATGGACAGAAATCTGGGAGCCAACCGTGCTGCTACGAGCTCTACCGATGCCCAGTCTTATGGCTCAATGTTTCAATGGGGCCGTGGTGCAGATGGTCACCAGTGTGTAAACCGATATGCTGGTGATGGAGTTACGACTTCGGGCACTACCAGCACGCTTAGCTCTACAGATAATCCAGGCAACGGGAATTTTATCTTGGCACCCAGCGATCCTTATGATTGGCGCTCTCCGCAAAATGGCAGTCTGTGGCAGGGAGTAAGTGGGACCAACAACCCTTGTCCGAGTGGGTATCGGTTACCTACGGAAGCAGAATTAGCTGCGGAAAGGGCAAGTTGGAGCAGCAACGGTGCAGCCGGAGCTTTTGCCTCACCGCTTAAGTTGCCCCTGACGGGCCGTCGCGGCGGCGGCGGTTCGGTCTTCCTTCAAGATACCTATGGCAACTATTGGAGTAGCACACTGAGTGAGGGCGATCCACGCTACCTCGACCTCGAAAGCAGCGATGCCAATTTGTACACCCAATTTAGGTCGCTTGGAATGTCTGTTCGTTGCCTCAAGAATTAACCCTGAGCGTAGCTTTAGCAGAGTAGAAGTGTGATTAGCGAAGCGATTTTTCCCGACAGCTATCGGGATTGACACTTTACCATGCCATCCTTTTAGGGTGGCATGGTTTATAGTACCCGTGTAGCGGGTCTATTTTTGAAAAATATGACCTTAAAAGAAAAAAACCTGATTGGTCGAGGTCTGAGACTTCGATTCTATACATGAAGCATCAGTCTGTAGCCTGACAGGTTTGCAATTCGTTGTTACAAATCCGAGTGAAAAATGTATCGGTAAATGAGCGTAAATGGTTTTGTGCTTTGTTTTTAGTGTAGTGCTTTATGAATTAAAAAATAATTGAATAATAAATGGAAAAAAATAAGAAATGGTAAAAACAGCAATCTTTTTTGTGTGGATTTTGTTTTTGACTAATGCCAATGCTCAGACAATTACTGGGAATCTATCTCTATTGGCCAACCAATCCATCAAGCTCGAAGGTTTCAATGGTTTGAAAACCTATCCCATATCAACGACAACGACCGATAGTATGGGCAATTTTACTTTACCATACACAAAAGCAGATTATGGCATCGGCTATCTCATGTCACTAGACAATAAACCCCTTTTTGTAATCCTAAGCGGAGAAGATATAGCAATGAAGGGTGAAGCATTAAGTGCTGTAGAAAGCATTAAGGTTGTAAAAGGACAAGAAAATAAATGGTTTGAACAATATGCCAAAGAACATCCAAAACGGGAGCAAGCACTGAGCGCCTGGCTCTATCTGGAAAAGATGTACACAACGGATGCGCTGTTTTCGCTACAACAAACACCTTTAAAGGCAATTCAAACTGAAAAACAACGAATTAAAAAAGAAGACACTGCTTTTTTAGCCATGCTGCCCAAAAATAGTTATGTGAAATGGTTTTTGCCTACCCGTAAGCTGGTCAGTTCTGTATCGGTAGTGGCTCAAAAGCGACCGGAAGAAATCCCGGCCACCTTTGCGGCTTTCAGAGCCATGGATTATACCGATCCCCGACTGTACAAAAGTGGTTTGTTCAAAGATGCTATCGAAAGTCACTTCTGGTTGATCGAAAACAGTGGTCGCCCTTTGGATGCTGTTTTTATAGAAATGAAGGTCTCCATTGATGCGATGATGGTACAGTTGGTAAAAGATGGCAAAAGGCTGAATGAAGTGACAGATTACCTGTTCAATTTATTGGAGCAACATAGCTTATTTCAAACTTCAGAATACCTCGCCTTAAAAGTACTGAATGAAACGAGCTGCACGATAGACCAAAACCTGGTCAAACAACTGGAAAGCTATAGGGCCATGAAAAAAGGGAATGTGGCACCTGAGATGGTTTTTAGTGGAGATTTTGTTTCCCCCGCTTACGCTTCAAATGCACCAAAAAATTTATCAGAAATAAAAAGCAATTACACCCTAGTGGTTTTTGGAGCCAGTTGGTGTCCTAAATGTACCGAAGAACTGCCCGAAGTTGCAAAATTGTATTTAAAATGGAAAGCACAGGGCGTAGAAGTAGTATATGTTTCTTTGGACGATGATAAAACACAGTTCCAAACCTATGTAAAAGACTTCTCTTTTATCTCGGTCTGCGATTACAAAAAATGGAGTGGCAAAATTGTTCAGGATTATTATGTTTTTGCGACGCCTACCATGTTTTTACTAGATAAGAAACGTCAGATTGTTTTGCGCCCCGCGTCAGCAAAACAGGTAGATGCCTGGGTAGATCAGGTTTTGGTAAACGGGATTAAATAGATGGCAGACTATCTGAAAAACAACGAAATGCTAACACAAGCTACGAGCTACAAAGCAGCCCCAACGGCAGCAACTTCAGCACCATCCAAACGCAAACGGGCGCAGCCGGGCAGCTTGGCCTACAGTTTACCGATGCTACTTTGGGCAGCCGCCAAAAGGCCTACC
>RDXD01000034.1 GCA_004292575.1 Bacteroidota bacterium | reverse complement strand
TTTACACCGCTATAGTTGCCTGTGCGGTAGCCAGCAAAACTTTGCCCATGTGCGGCTGGCATTAGCAGGGGCAGCAAAAGTGTGCTGAGTAATACATACGTTGTTCTCATGGTATCAATTGGTTTTGTGTTTATGCGTTAATGGGTTGCTTACAACAGGTTCTACTTTCATTTAGGCACGGCTTAGCCGTGTTAATTTTATGCCCGCAGCTACTTTTGAATGCATACGTGGTGCTAGGGCCACCAAACTGGGTTGTGTTTCATTGGGCATGTCCATCAGCTAGGACCATTTACTACTTCACCCAGTTTTAGACCCCCGAGCCTTTAGCGAGTTTTTGCAGAGATACATTTTTTTAAGCCATTTAGAAAATCTGCGAAGTTTATAGTTGCGTGGCAAGAACAAATATCTGCGGGAGGCCGTTTGGTCCCGCCCCGTATTTACACCCGTTTAGGGGGGTGTTTTTACGGGATATGCTAAAGTGCTGGTGGTATTAGCTTGCGCCTTATTTCACTTATTAAAATCTAGTTTCATGCCATCGTCACCAATTTCACGCGCCGCCAGTCGGCGCAAAATGAAAAAACGCACAGACATTGTAGCAACGCGCTTTCAAGACATTGCCAGCCAGTCGCCAAAGGACTCGCCCGAGTTCAATTATTTTGATCCCATTAGCCATGGCACCCCGAGGAATGTGTTTTATTTTGAGCGACAAGACGTACTAAGCATCTTTTTTGGGAAAGATGCAATACCAGGCATTAGTGATAAAGCCCCTGATTTTTTGATGGTGGCGCTTGGTGCCCACTACGAAACCACACCCGGCTTTCGGGAAGGCCAGCCCACTACAATTTTGATGGGTATTAAAGTAGTTTCAGAATCTAAAACCGATGAGTTTGATTCTAACAAAATTAGGGTCGTGCCATTAGGAAGTTTAAGCGCCGTACCAGTGTTGCCGAATACTTCAATTATTAACCCCGAAGATGAAGAAGTTGGCTACGAGTACCCGCCGTCTTCAGGCATTATTGATGTGCCACCTTCAGTATAAATTGATTTTCTATTTACCTTTCCGTCATAACCAACGCCCGCAACCATGATGGAATGGCTACACAAAGCCTCAATTTGGAGTGTACTGCTGCCAGCCCTGGTTGGGATTCGATATTTTGGCCGGCTTAGTGCCAATCAGAAACTGGTTTGGACGCTGTGCTTGCTGGCAGTGGTACCCCAAATGGTACGAATAATGTCCGTTTTTGATGGTAGGCGCTACTTCGCTTATAACGTTTACTCCATTGTGGAGGTAGTGTTGTCGGCATTGTTTTTGATACAATTGCATAAACGTAAAGTATTTATGCGGCAGTTGGTGGTGGTTTTTATTGGGGCGTACATGCTGGTTTTTGGGTTGCTTTTGGCATGGCATGGCATGGTAGGGCGTTTCTTTTACGAGTGTGTTGCCATGTGCAATTTAATGGTTACTGCAGGGGTAATGCTGGTAATTTATAAAGCCATCCAAAATCAACGTGTTATTTTGCTGTGGCGGCAGCCGGAGAGCTTTTTTATTGTTGGCTTATTTTTTTATGCACCTGTTACGGTGCTTGTTTTTACGTTGTGGAATTTTTTGCATACCCACCCTCAGGCAACAGTGGCGCAGGTTTGGATCATTCACCACATTGCCAACTTCAGTATGTATGTATTGTTTGCTATTGGCCTAATGCTACCCCAAAATCGCCCTAACATGCTTGCGCTTCGGTCAAAAACACATACACCTACCTATCATTGAATATTCCCGAATACGATATTATCACCACCCTCGTAGCCTTTAGCATTCTGGTTATCTTGATTGTGTCTTTTTTTATTGCCATTGTAGTGCAATACCAAAAGCGCCGTAGGCATCATGTAGAGCAATTGGTAGCACTAAAAAACCAGTACGAGCAAGAACTGCTCCGTTCGCAATTGGAAATACAGGAGCAAACCCTGCGCACCATTAGCCACGAAATTCACGACAACGTGGGCCAGGTGTTAAGCCTTGCCAAACTGCAACTGCACAGCCAGCAGCAGCAAGGGCAGCCTGGTTTACAGCCCTCAATCGATTTGCTGGTGAAAGCCATTTCCGATTTGCGCGACCTTAGTAAAAGCCTCCACCCCGACCGCATTGCCGAAATCGGCTTAGCCGAAAGCATCCGCTACGACCTTCTACTGCTGCAAAAAACCAACGCTATTGATACTCATTTTGATTTAAGCGGTACGCTTTTACGCCTGCCGCCCGAAAAGGAAATTTTGCTTTTCCGCATGTTTCAAGAAATGATGAACAATGTGATGAAGCACGCCGTGGCAAAATTGGTGACGGTAAAGTTGCAATATGGATCGGCGGTGTTGTTAATGGCCGTTTCCGACAATGGTTGCGGCTTCAGCCTTGATAAGCCTTCCGGTATTGGTTTCACCAGCTTGCGCACTCGGGCCAAACTCCTTAATGCTCAACTCGACATCAAGAGCAATGCCAATGGCACAACCGTTGCCCTTTCGGTGCCAATCTTCGACCCCAAAAACCCTAATTCCCACCTCTAAACTAACGATTGTGCTGCAGGCAGCTAACGGCAAGTTGTTGATTGAAGGGTTGGCAAACATGCAAACCCTGCCCAATTTGGTACTGCTCGACATTAGCATGCCAATTATGGACGGTTTTGCCACCGCCGCCCACCTGCAAAAGCATTTCCCAAGCGTTAAAGTGCTGGCCCTAAGCATGATGGACAATGAATCGGCCATCATAACCATGATAAAAAATGGTGCTAGGGGATATGTGCTCAAAGATGCCGACCCCGCACAACTGCGCCAAGCCATTGCCGATGTATTAGAAAAAGGTTACCATTATTCCGACTTGGTTACCGGCAGGCTCATCTACGCCATAAATCGCGAAGGCGCCAACGAAAACCTACCTGCTGCCCATGCCAATAAGTTGACCGAGCGAGAGCGGGAGTTTTTAGACTACTGTTGCACCGAGTACACTTACAAAGAAATTGCCAGTTTAATGGGCGTAAGTCCCCGTACCGTGGATGGCTACCGCGATGGATTGTTCGAAAAATTGGATGTTAAGTCGCGAGTGGGGTTGGCCATGTATGCCGTTAGGCATGGTTTAGGCACTTAAGGGTTTGCAAATAGCCCGCTGCCGCTGCGCCACGCAGCGGCACAGTACCGCTCCACCACATCATCCCATCCCCCAAGCTCAGTCCCTACTGGGGCCGCTTGCCGCACAGCATTGCGCATAACGCTATTTTTGCCCCTGTGAAAAACTTGGATTACGATGTGGTGGTGGTGGGTGGTGGGGCAGCAGGTTTTTTTGCCGCCATACAAGCAGCAGAAGCCGCGCCCGGCCTGCGCATTGCCATTTTGGAAAAAACGGGCAAACTGCTGCAGAAAGTAAAAATTAGCGGCGGCGGTCGCTGCAATGTTACCCATGCCTGTTTCAGCATAGCCGATATGGCAAAGCGCTACCCCCGTGGCCAAGCATTTTTAAAAAAGGCTTTTCACGAGTTTTTTACCACCAATACCGTAGCATGGTTTGCAGCCCGCGGTGTGCCACTACACACCGAGGCCGATGGGCGCATGTTTCCCACCACCAATTCATCGCAAACCATCATCAATTGTTTGCAAAGCGCTGTTCAGCGGGCCGGCATTAAGGTGTTGCTGCACCATGGCGTGGCGCATTTTGCACCTCAGCAGCAGGGTTGGCAGCTCCACACCACCGCCGCAACCGTGCTTACCACCCACACGCTATGCATTGCCAGCGGGGGCTTTCCCAGCCTCCATCAGTTTCAGTGGCTTACCCAAAGCACCCAGCACACCATTGCGCCGCCGGTGCCATCGCTGTTTACTTTTAATTTGCCCGGTCACCCCATTTGCGCCCTTATGGGTGTGGTGGCGCCGCAGGCCCAGGTAAAAATTGCTGGCTTCGATGCCACCACCAGCGGCGCCCTGCTCATTACCCACTGGGGGCTCAGTGGCCCTGCCGTACTCCGCCTCAGCGCTTTTGCAGCCCGCTGGCTGGCACAGCAGCAGTACAGTTACACCGCCATTGTAAATTGGATACCGTCCTTCAACCAAACCAGTCTTCGCCAACACATCATTCAGCAGCGGCAAGCCCACGGCAACCTAAAGGTCATCAATACCACATGGTTTGGCCTGCCACAGCGTTTATGGTGCTTTTTGGTGGCGCAGGCGGGCATTGCCGAAGCCACACGCTGGGCCGATTTGCCAGCCCCACAGCAAAACAAACTCATCCAAAACCTCTGCCACTACGAGCTGCACGCCCAAGGCAAAACCACTTACAAAGATGAGTTTGTAACCGCCGGGGGCATTGCATTGGCCGAGGTAGATGCCCACACCATGCAAAGCCGCCTACATCCAAATCTGTTTTTTGCGGGCGAAATTTTAGACGTCGATGGCATTACCGGTGGCTATAACTTTCAAAATGCCTGGACCACCGGCTTCATTGCCGGGCGTTCCGCCGCCTTAGCCTGTAGCAAGCCATCCGTATCAGCATAGCAAATGCATTCATTTTACCCACATCACATGCCACAACGCTTCATGCTCCACTTGGCCGCTGCTAAGGCACCACCCCAAATAGCAGCCCACCACACGCTCACCCGTTCCTTGCCGCGCTTAGCAGCTTGGCAAGCACCGCCTCAAAATGCCGCACCCCAGCGCTCAGTTCCTTCCATTTCGTCAGCCCTGTGCCCCCCCTTCTATTCACCCGTTTTTACCACAAGCCTTTGCAATACCCAGTTTACATTGCTGCGGGCATAGCCCTGCTCACTTTGGCCTACGCGGGTCTCATACTGTGGTATCGGTATTTGTGGCAGCGCCTGCCTGCGCCGGCAGCACCCCAGGTTAGCCAGCCTGCATCCACCAGCATCACGGTCATTGTGCCTGCCCGCAACGAGGCCGCCAATATAGCCGCCTGTTTGCAATCGGTACTTGGCCAGCAGTATCCTATGGCTTTGCTCCAGCTTATTGTGGTTAACGATGCCTCCACCGACGATACCGCCGAAATTGTAGCCGGGTTTATGCCCAGGCACCCGAATCTACTATGCATTAGCCTGCCTGCCACCGTGCAGTCGGCGCACAAAAAGCGCGCCATCCAAGCCGGCATTGCCGCAGCCACTGGCAACCTGGTGGTTTGTACCGATGCCGATTGCACCATGCGGCCACAGTGGCTACAGGCGTTGGCCAGTGCCCACCAGCAGGGCGCACAGTTTGTGGCAGCGCCGGTTATGTTCCACACCCGGCCCACGCTGCTGTCCATTTTCCAAACCCTCGATTTTATTAGCCTCCAGGGCATTACCGGTGCCAGTGTATCCGGCGGTTTTCACACCATGTGCAATGGTGCCAATATTGCCTACACCAAGGCTGCCTTTCATCAGGTTAATGGGTTTAGCGGCATCGATTTGCAGCCCACTGGCGATGATATGCTCCTTATGTACAAAATTTACCGTGCCTACCCGCAAGGTTTGGTATGGCTAAAAAGCACTACGGCCACCGTAACCACCGCCGCCGCCCACAACTGGTACGCCTTTTTTCAGCAGCGTATTCGCTGGGCCAGCAAAGCCGCTTTTTACCAAGATCGGCGTGTTTTTTA
>RDXD01000433.1 GCA_004292575.1 Bacteroidota bacterium | reverse complement strand
GGGTGGTTTTCCACAGGGCCGCACACAATGGACAGATCGGGATAGCACAGAAAATCGCTGGCTTTGACGTAAATTTTTAAATCGCTGGGAAACAAATCGCATCCACCGCTCCGTTTTAGAAACGAGCCAATTTCGATATGGGTATTGCTTACAATTCTATTGTGCACAACCGAGGCTCCTGCCATGGCAAAAATCTCTCCGGCATAGTATTCATGTTTATCCAGCGATTGCGCTTCAAAAGCCAGAAATTCCGATAGGTTGTATTTGAGTTTTGGTGCAGCGCCCATACAAATTGTTTTTGTAAAATTAGACGTCATAGCATTGTAATTAATTTTTTGCCGCATCTGTTTGTTGCAAACCAACTTTGTAGCTTGCTTTTTCTAGTAAAGGAGCAGGCTAAGGCTTCACAAAAAACAAATTTCATGAATTTTAAACATACTGGCTGTATGCTTTTAGGACTGCTGCTGGGTTGGGGCGCTTCACTTGCCCAAGCTGTGCTGCCATTAAACGAAGCCATTGCACTTGCCCTGCAAAAAAACTTTGATGTGCAACTGGCACAAAACGACGCTGAAATAGCACAGCTGCAAAACAATTGGGGCAACGCTGGCCGGCTACCAACCGTTAATGCCACCGGTGGCTATAATTATAGCCGCAACAACCTCGACCAGCGCCTTGTAAATGGCACCAATATCAAGCGTAATGGGGCATCGTTCGAAAACCAAAACCTTGGTGTGCAAGGCCAGTGGCGGGTGTTCAATGGCTTTAGAGTGGTGGCTGCAAAGGCCCGCTTAGAAGCTGTGGAGCGCATTGGGCAAACTAACATAAAAGCCCAGGCCAATCAAGTGGTGTACAACGTGGTGCAAACCTATCTTAACATCCTCCGTTTTCAGGCCCAAAAAGCCGCCACCGAAGAGGGAATGCTGCTGGTGGAAGAGCGTATGAAACTGGCCGACAACCGATTTAAAATTGGTACCGCAGCAAAAAGCGACTACTTGCAGGCTTTGGTAGATTACAACCAAGCAAAAAACACGCTTATTGCCATTCAAAACGCCATTGCGCAAAGCAAAACCCAGCTCAACAACCTGTTGGCCCGTGGTGCCGATGACGCTTTTCTCACCTCTGATTCGGTATCCAGCACCCAACTGCCGCCGCGCAGCACTCTGTTGCTGGCCATTGATACCCTAAACCCGGCTTTGCTAATGGCCAAAGAACAAATGGTGGTGTTAGCCCAGCAAGCCCGCGAAATAAATGCACAGCGCCTGCCCACCGTTACGCTTAATTTGGGTGCTGGTCTTAACAATTCGCTCAACAGTGCCGGCTTTACCCTGCGCAATACCACTTATGGCCCCAACACGGGCATCGGCTTAGCCATTCCAATCTATCAGGGTGGGGTAGTAAAACAGCAGCTTAAGGTAAATCAGGTGCTTCAAAAAAGCCAGCAGGTACAGTTTGATGCCATCAAAAACAACCTGCAAACGGCCCTGGCAAACGCTTACAACAGTTTTGATTTTGCCAAAGATCAATTTAATTTAGAAGAGGAAAACCTAAAGGCGGTAAAAGAAAACACCGCTATTGCCATGGAGCGCTTTCGCAAAGGCACCATAACCACCGTTGAGTTGCGGCAAACCCAGTTTAACCTAATTGAAAGCCAAACACGCCGCATAAACGCCCTATATCAAATGAAACAAAGCGAAGCAGATGTGCTGCTTATTTTGGGCAAATTGGTAGAGTAGCGCCCCAAGCAACATTGGTGTCGCCGCCAACCGGCTTTGTTGTTTAAATTTGCCCCATGGCTTTTTTAAAACGCATTAATAGCAAAGCTACATCGGTTGGCAACAGTGGCTTTGGCCACAATGGCACTAGGGTTGGTGGGCGCTTATTCAAAAAAAATGGAAAAGCCAACTTAAAAAAAACTGGCATCCCTTTTTTGGACGGTATAAGTTGGTACCACGCCATGCTGGAATTGCCCACTTGGAGGTTTTTGCTGCTCATTTTTGTGGCGTATCTTGTTATAAACTTTGTGTTTGCTGTAATCTACCTTGCTATTGGCGTGCAGTACATAGTGGGCATGGCGGTTCACACGCCCATGGAAAAGTTTTGGGAGGCTTATTTTTTTAGCGCACAAACCTTTACCACGGTAGGCTATGGACGCTTGTCGCCGTCGGGCTTCCTCATGAGCTTTGTAGCCAGCTTCGAAGCCCTGCTGGGATTGCTTAGCTCAGCTTTGGCTACCGGGCTTTTCTACGGGCGCTTTTCGCGGCCAAGGGCCTTTGTATTGTTTAGCAATGTGGCAGTAATGGCCCCTTACAAAAACGATGTGGCCTTTATGTGCAGAATGGCACCCTATAAAAACAACGAATTGAGCGATGCAGAGGTGAAAATGATTTTGGCCCTTACCTTGTACGACGATGGGAAAGAAGTAAACCGCTTTTATCCATTGAGCTTGGAAATGGATAAAATTAACGCGTTGACGCTTAATTGGACAGTTGTGCACCCTATTGACGAGAAAAGTCCCTTTTACGGCCTTAGTCGTCAGGACTTGGAAGCTGCAAAAGCCGAAGTACTGGTGTTTTTAAAGGCTTTTGACGATACATTTAGCGCCACTGTGGTTGATAGAACCAGCTATCAAGCCTCGGAAATAGCTTTTGGGGCTAAGTTTTTGCCCATGTACGAGCGCAGTGCCACAGGTGGAACCACCCGTTTAGAGTTGGACAAAATACACCGAATTATGCCCGCCGACATCTCGTTTTCCACCGTACTTAAAACCGATGACGCCCGGTTTACGGCTGCCAATGCCTAATGGTTACCGTACTGGGTAATGATATTGAACGGGCTAAAAGCCTGCTTGACCGGGGCGAGTTGGTGGCCATACCTACCGAAACCGTGTACGGCCTTGCTGCCAATGCGCTTAATGAAGCTGCAGTGCTCAACATTTTTAAAGCTAAAAATCGTCCGCAGTTCAACCCGCTCATCATTCACTTACCGTTTTGGCAATTGGTAAAGCAGTATGTAAGGTACCTGCCCCCGGCTGCCCAAGAGCTGGCCATGCATTTTAGCCCCGGCCCCATTACCTATCTGTTGCCCAAAAAAGATATACTGCCCGATTTGCTCACCGCCGGTCACCCAAAAGTGGCAGTGCGCATACCCGCACACCCCCTTACACTGCAACTGTTGCGCAGCCTCAACTACCCTTTGGCGGCACCCAGCGCCAACCCCTTTGGCTATGTAAGCCCTACATTGGCCCAGCACGTACTACAAGGGCTAAATGGCAAAATTCCGTATGTGCTTGATGGTGGCCAAAGTAGCATTGGGGTAGAAAGCACCATTGTGGACTTTGAGGGCGATGCGGTGGTTATTAGGCGTTTGGGAGGCATTAGCCAAGCCGATATTGAAACGACCCTTGGCAAAAAAGTGCAGGTGGCCATTGCTTCGTCCGACCATCCGGTGGCTCCGGGCATGCTAAATAGTCACTACGCCACACAAACGCCGTTGGTAGTGGGCCATGCCGCGCAGCTGCTAGCGCAGTTTCCACAAAAGAACATATTGGTCATGGGTTTTGGCAGCATGGCTTGTACACCGGGCTACAACCTATCGCCACAGGGCAGCACAGACGAAGCCGCCCGCAACCTATTTGCAATGATGCGCCAGGCCGATGCTGCCGGTGCCGATTTGATTGTGGCGCCCAAACTACCCCACACTGGCTTAGGACCCGCCATTAATGATCGGTTATTGCGGGCGCAGCACCATCAAAAATAATGCTTGTTTTTTTGGTTGAATCCGGTTAAATGGGGCTTAGAAATTAGCTACCGATGGCACCGTTTTCCCCGTTTGAAACCAGCTTTTCGCATCAATATTTGCGGTGATGAAGGTAGGTGTGCATCAGATGTAAAAATGCAATGAAGGCTTTTTTGCCCATTCGGATAAATGTTCTGCTTACTAATTGAAAGGAGTAGCTTTAATCATAATACTGAAACAATATAAGCGCTTTTCCATATTCCTTTTGCTATTCTAGCCATTTTATCTTGTCTAAGCGAAATTTCTTTTGAAGTAAATTTTTCATAGTTACAATATTCATTGCTTAGCTTATAGCCTGATGTTTTATATCTCATCAATTTATCTGCAAAAGTCACATTATTGTCTAATTTATTATTAATGCTCGCTTCTAATAAACTATAATTTCCCAACCTATAAATATAATCTTCTTGAATTTCAACGGGAAAGGCTTCTTCCCAAATGCTCCCTGGGTTTTCAGGTAAAATGTGTTCAATGGTAGCGATTGCTTCCTCTGGTTGATAATCTTTATTAGATATTTGATTTTCAAATTTCACAAGTATGTATTTTACTAAATCTTTTTTTCTTTTTGTGTTTATGCTTAAAGTTGAAAATACCTGCTCAAAATTTTCGTCAATAACATATATAGATTTTAAGCCTAAAATTGCCTCTTTTGCGCTATTTATATTTTTACTTGCAACCTCATTTGCCACTTTACTAAAAACACGTTCAGCTTCATTTGGATTTAAATCGCTCAAATTGTATCTGAATGCGATGACACCTAATTCTTTAATCAAAACTTTAAATTCAGCTCTTGGCAAATATTTTAAAGTGCTTAACATTAAAGAATAGCATGTGGTTACATTTAACAAATCGATTAGCTTTAAGGATGCTTTTTCCTCTTTGTCCCACAACTCATCATTCGGATTATTAAATGCGCTATAATAGTTACTTGCTTCTTCTAGTTCATTTAAAAAATCAAACGCAAGTTCTGCCGAGTTGATTTCTCTTTTTATTGCTTTAAATAATGTTGGTTGTCTTTCTAATTTATATTTACAATTCCAAAAATGTCTAATAAAGGTTGTTAAGTCATTTGATAAAATTGTATTTGTAATATTCTGCCATCTTCTTTCTGCTTCATCTAAATCTAATTCTCCCAACTCATGAGTTAATTTAAATAAATAGTTTTTCAACAGATCAGCTGTGGATAATTTTACTCCTCTAGCATTCAATGTTTCGAAAACTTTAAATGCATCTAAGTCATTATTTACAACAATTTGTGTAAAGACTATTCCATTGCCAATTGTTCTTTCAAGGAAATTTGCCAAGTCGGCACCTGATTTGTTGGTTTTATACTTTTCTTGTAGTTCACCAAAAAAGTAATTAAATGCTTTTTGTAATAATTTTTGTGATGGTTTAAGTTTCGAAAGTGTTGAAGGTGTTCTTAATTTCAATAACCAACTTTTATAATAGTCGTCATTATTTCTGTTAAGTTTAAGTTTTGGGTCAAGACTTAATTTTGATAATGAATAATTGCCTAGATAACGCTCTGTTATTTTCTCGAATCTAATTTTATTATCTTCTGCATCAATACTATCTTTAGTCCATTTGTAAAGTAATGCTGTAATTGCAAGGGCTAAAATAGATAATGTGGTCAATCTTTGTTGCCCGTCAATAATCCAAAACGACTCCTCCCCATCTTTGATTGGCTGTAAAACTAAATAGCCTAAATAATGAGTTCTATCCGAAGGAATTTCAGCAATATCATTCCATAAATCCTCCCAATCGTCTTTATCCCAAGAATAGTCTCTTTGGTAAATTGGGACTTGATATGATTTCCCATTGCCGATTATTGTATTTAAGGTTATAAATTGTGACATGCCTTCTATGGTTTCAGTTTTGCAAATTTAACTTTAATATACGGTTTCTCACAAAATGTTGTTTAGGTGGGTTTGGCAGGATTTGTAAATCATTTTTCAGACTGGTTTTAGCAGTGTCGGTTATCTCAAAAAATATGCGAAAGTACTATCTAGTTGTTTCATAGTTTGTCCGTTCAAGGGTTAATTTGTAAAAAACAGTGTTACTTTTTTAAAACTTTGGCCGTCGAGGCGCTTTGCCCAACGTTGGTTTGTGGTGGCCATGGCCAATAGCACTTTTGTCAACTTAGCATCCCTATCACCCTCGAGAAGGTCTCTGGAACTGGTTTGCCAAAATGGCTGTCCCGTGTCCCGTAAAATGTAAGGATATCATTTGATTTCAACTGTGGCATAGCGCAACAAGGCACAGTCAGAATCAGAGGGCGATATTTTCACGGATGGGCACACCGACATAAAAGCAGCAAAATTGGTTGTTTGTACAAGTCCCCATCTAAACAACAATTTGAACGGCCTAGTAGTTTCGAAAAAAGATGGAAGCGGCCCCCATCTATTCAGGCTGGGTTAGCAAAATGAGCTGCGGGCAGGCGCGGCCTCCAGAAAAGCAATTTACCTACCATTTTACACGATGCAAGTCCTAGTGGTGTGTTGCTTTTGCCAACCATGGCGGGCGGTTGAACACCATACAGGTAGAAAACGGCTGCCGAGTCCACGTCCGCAAAGCACGTGCCGCAGTTTACCAAAACTGCCAAACGGGGCGTTTTAGCCCGTATTCACCATGTAGAAACCCCACCAACTCGCTTTAGCCGCACCAATAAAACCGTAACGGTTGCCAAAAAGAACCAACCTGCCAACCAGTGCAAACCACCGTAGCCACGGTGCGGTCTTCCAAAAAAAAGGGAACTCTACAACTGCCAGTTTTTCGCGTTCTTCGCAAAAAACACCGCTACGAGCTTACCCGCGACTATAGTGGCAAAAAGCCGCTTTTTATTGCCATTTTGAATGGAGCGTTCATGTTTGCCGCCGATGTGTTTAAAGCCATTGCCTTTGAAGCTGAAATTTGTTTTATAAAGCTGGCGTCTTACAAGGGTACCCATAGCACGGGGCATGTAATTACGGCCATTGGTTTAGATGCCAACGTGCAAGGCCGGCATGTTATTATTTTAGAAGATATTGTGGATACCGGAAAAACCTTGCACACGTTTTTACCCCAAATTCAAAACCAAGGCCCCGCTAGCCTCAAAATTTGCGCTTTGTTGCACAAGGCCGAAGCCATGCAGTTTGCGCTTATCGTAGATTATGTAGGCTTCACCATCCCCAACCGTTTTGTGGTGGGGTATGGCCTCGATTATGATGGCTTGGGCCGCAACCTGCCCGAAATTTATCAGCTGGCCGCCTCAAGTGCAGCCAATGATGATATGCAATAGACGATTGCTGCATGGCGTTCGGCATCAGTTAAACTAAGTGCGTTCCATTTTCCACGATTGCGTAATTTTAGCCTGCCGCTGTGCTTAACAGCTGGGTTGTGATGTTGCTATGCTTAAAACGGTTTGCTTTTTGTTTATGGTGTTTGCTGTTGGGTTAAGGCCGGCGTTTTGCCAGTATTATTTTACGGGTAAAACCACTTCGTCCAACGGCACGCCAATAGCTTTTGTAAAACTTTTTTTGGGCCAGCAAGCTACCTTGCACCAAAGTGGTAGCGGCGGCCTGTTTGGTATTTTATGGGCCAGCGCCCAAGACAGTGTGGTGGCCTTGGCGCCAGGTTTTGATACGCTGCGGGCAGTACTGCGCCACGGAGCCCCCAACGAACTGGTTTTACGCCCCAATGCACACCAACAAGCCCAGTTGCAGCTTGAAAATCGGCTCAGCAGTCTTACCCAAAACCTGCTAAAAGACCCCGATTATGTGCGGCAGGTATCGGGCGAGTCCTACACCGAAATGATTGAAAACGGTTTTGTAGATGCGTTCAGGTTTCCCCAAACCGGGTTTAGCCCAAATGTAAACAGTGCTGCCTACAGCAATATGCGCCGACTGCTGCATGCGCAAAGCCGCGTGCCCACCAATGCCATTAGGGTAGAAGAAATGCTAAACTATTTTGGCCTAAAGTGCGCCGCCCCGCCCGTTGGCAATGCACTCTTCAATCTTGAAACCCGCCTTACGGATTGCCCGTGGCAGCCTGGCCATTTGCTGCTGTTTGTGAGTGCACAAGCCAAAAAGCTCAATTTAGATAGCGTGCCGCCTGCCAACCTCGTTTTCTTAATTGACAACAGCGGCAGCATGGAAGCCGAGAACAAACTGCCGCTGCTAAAAACCGGGTTTAAGATGTTGGTGCAAACGCTGCGCAGCGTCGATAAGGTGTCGATTGTTACCTACGGCGGTGCTGCTGGTATAGCGCTACCGCCCACCAGTGGCCAATTCAAAGCCAAAATTGATTCGGCCATTGATGATATTGTTGCGGGTGGCAGCACGCCCGGCAGCAATGGTATTGTGCTGGCTTATGAACTGGCCACTACCAACCCCATACCCAACGGCAACAACCGGGTTATTTTGGCGACTGACGGCGATTTTAATGTGGGCGCCTTTACAGATAAGGCATTGGAAGAGCTAATTGCAAGCTACAAAAACACCGGTGTTTACCTCACCTGCCTGGGTGTGGGCATGGGCAACTATAAAGACAGTAAAATTGAACTGCTGGCCAAACATGGCAACGGCAACTTTGCCTATCTCGATAGCGAGGCCGAAGCCCAAAAAGTGCTTGTAAAAGAGCTGACCCAAAGTTTGTACGCAGTGGCCGTGAACGTAAATGTTGAGCTGGAACTTAACCCCAGCATGGTGCGCCGTTACAAGCTGTTGGGCTACGACAACCGTTTGGAGGCCATACGAACTGGTGCGGGTAAGTTAATGGGGGGCGAAATAGGGTCGGGGCATGCCTTAGTATCGGTGCTGGAGCTGCAGCCCATGGATACCACGGCGCGGTGGCGTGCACAGGTTCAAAACCAAATGGTAGGTAAAGTTGCTTTGGCTTACGCCCTACCCACGGCCCCTGCCGATGCGCAATGGTTTACGCAGGATGTGGCTTTCGAGTATTTGCCGCTGGAGCAAATGGGCAAGCCTTGGCAAATGAGTGCCGCCATTGCCATGTGGGGGCACATGCTGCGGCATACTGAGCGTGTTACCATCCAAAATTTTGATCGGCTTAATGCCATTGCGGCTCAAGCGGTTGACTCATTATTGGCACCACAGGCTGAGTTTTTACGGCTCATTGGCCTATCGCAACGCTTGTACGCTCCGGCAAACGAACGCCGCAAAAAACCGTGGATTAAAACAAAAAAGCGGCTTTAACCCACGCGTTTTTTTATAGCCTGCCCTCTTTTATTTCATCTACCACCAATGGGTCTAGCAGCGTGCTGGTATCGCCCAGGCTGGTGAGTTCGCCTTCGGCAATTTTGCGCAAAATGCGTCGCATTATTTTGCCGCTTCGGGTTTTTGGCAAGCCGTTTACAAATTGAATTTTATCGGGTTTGGCAATGGGTCCTATCATGCGGCTTACGGTAGCCAGCAAGTCGCCCCGTGTAAGGTTTTCATCATCGTGGAAGCCCTGGAATATCACAAATGCATAGATGCCCTGGCCCTTTATGTCGTGCGGAAAACCCACCACTGCGCTTTCAATTACGCCGCTGTGCATGTTAATGGCATTCTCCACTTCGGCAGTGCCAATGCGGTGGCCGCTTACGTTTAGCACATCATCCACACGGCCCGTAATGCGGTAAAAGCCATTTTCATCGCGGTGGCAGCCATCGCCGGTAAAGTACAGTTGCGGGTAAGCACTAAAGTAGGTTTGGCGCATGCGCTCGTGGTTGCCATAGGTGGTGCGCAGTATGCCCGGCCAGGGTTGTTTTATTACCAAATTGCCGCTTGTGCCATTGCCCTCAATTTCTTGTCCATTTTCATCTACCAACGCAGGCAGCACACCAGGCATGGGCAGTGTGGCAAAGCTGGGTTTCGAAGGTGTAACGCCAGCCAAGTTGCTAATAAGTGTGCCGCTGGTTTCGGTTTGCCACCAAGTATCTACTATGGGGCACTTTTGCTTTCCAATGTGTTCGTCGTACCAGTGCCAGGCTTCTTCGTTTATGGGTTCGCCCACGGTACCCAGTACCTCAAGGCTTGTCAGCGATTTACCCATCAGTGGCGTTTGGCCAAAGGCCATTAAACTGCGAATGGCGGTGGGTGCTGTGTACAAAATGTTCACTTTAAACTTGTCCACAATGTCCCAAAAACGGCCAGCATCGGGCCAGGTTGGCACCCCTTCAAACATTAGCGATGTGGCACCGGCACTTAGCGGGCCATATACAATGTAAGTGTGGCCGGTAATCCAGCCAATATCGGCTGTGCAAAAGTGCACTTGTCCTGGCCGGTATTGAAATACGTTTACAAACGTATAATTGGCCCAAATTAAGTAACCCGCCGTGGTATGCACCACCCCTTTGGGCTTGCCTGTGCTGCCGCTGGTGTACAATATAAATAAGAGGTCTTCCGCATCCATGGGCTCGGGGGCCACATAAGGGTTGCCGTGTGTTTCTACTTTTTTTATCTCGTCTTCCCACCACAGGTCGCGTCCTTTTATCATGCTTACCGGGGTGCGGGTATGGGTTACCACAATTATTCTTTTCACCGTTGGGCATCCTATCATGGCATCGTCAATGGTTTCCTTCAAGGGTACAGTTTTGTTGCCACGGTAGGCGCCATCGCAGGTTATCACCATTACCGCACCTGCATCTTGAATGCGATCGGCAATGCTTTGGGCACTAAAGCCCCCAAACACCACCGAATGCACCGCGCCAATGCGGGCGCACGCCAGCACAGCAATTACCAGTTCGGGTATCATGCCCATGTATATGCAAATGCGGTCGCCTTTTTGCACACCATTGTTTTTAAGCACGTTAGAAAATTGCATGACCTTATGGTGCAGCTCGCGGTAGGTAAGCACGCGGTGATGCAATTCGGGATCATTGGGTTCCCAAATAATGGCCGGTACATCGGGTTGCGTGGCCAAGTGCCGGTCGAGGCAGTTTTCGGTCACGTTTATTTTTCCACCGCCAAACCACTCTACCTTGGGCTCTTCAAAATTCCATTCCAACACACGGTCCCACTTTTTTTGCCAGGTAAAGTGTTCGGCCACATTGGCCCAAAAGCCTTCGGGGTTGGCAATGCTTTCGGCGTACTGCGCCTTGTATTGCTCGTAGCTGGTAATCTGATAGGGGTAGTGCATGGCTGCTTTCGTTTTTTTTAATGGCGTTTTTAATACAGGTGCTAAATTATGGGGGTATTATGGTTGGGTAAAAATGTATTTTGCTAATTTAATATATTTATGCTAAATAAGTATATTCGCCAAAAGCTTGCGCATGATAAACGATATTGTATGCCCCAAATGCAAGGGTAATAACCACATAAAAAGCGGTATTGTAAAGCAGCGGCAGCGCTATCGTTGCAAGGATTGTGGCTATTTCTTCACGGTGCTAAAAACCGGTAAAACCATCGATCCTTACTATGTTGTAAAAGCCCTGCAACTGTACATTGAAGGGATAACCTACCGCGAAATTGAGCGGCTGCTGGGCGTAAGCCACGTAAGCGTTATGAACTGGGTGCGGCAATACCAGATTAAGCGGCCCGAATCGTTGGATTATCATCCCACATACAAAGTGCTTTCATACCAAGAGTTACAGGCGTTTTTGCAGCAGCGGGATGAGCTAAAAGCGGCAGGATTTATGATTACTGAACTGGGCGATAAGTTTATGGTGATTAAGTGGGAGCGGTTTAGAAAATCCATTTAAAACTATACTGCTACCAGCGGTATAGCTATAAATTTGTTTTGGCTGTTTTTTGCGCCAATTTGGCATCAGCATTTAAAAAAAGATGCGTGCTATATGAAACAATTGCAAAAAAGCAAACCGTACCTGGCCGTGCTATCTGCCGCCATGTGCATCACCCTCGCAATCAACGTCTTGTTGGCCCAAGGTTCTGACCTTTATGGAAGTGGCCTTAAGCTGAACCTCGATACTAGTGGAAAGCGCTATGTTCGTTTTATTATTTGGAATCAAATTTGGATGCGTAGCATTCAAAACAATCCCGGCACACAGGTAAATGGCGAAAACGCGGCCAACACTTGGGATGTGGGTGCCCGACGACTGCGTGTTTTAGCGTATGCTCAAATTTCGCCACGGTATTTGGTGTTGGCCCACATTGGCATAAACAACCAAACCTTTGCTACCGGCGGTGCTTCCGCTGCGGCGGGTACCGGGCCGTATGGACAAGGCAAAAAACCACAACTGTTCTTTCACGATGCATGGAACGAATTTGCGGTGGTGCCTGCCATTAACCCAACCACAAAAAAAGTGAACAAAAACAGCCTTTACGTTGGGGCTGGCCTTCATTACTGGTGGGGAATCAGCCGCATTTCCAGTGCTTCCACCCTCAATTTTATGGCCATTGATGCACCCATTATCAACTGGCCGTTGGTAGAGGTAAGCGATCAGTTTGTGCGCCAATACGGCATTTATGCCAAGGGTAAACTTGGCAAGCTTAATTACAGTATGCACCTTAACAAGCCATTTGCCACCAACCTAGCAACTGCCAACCCCGATGCCACCAAAGGCCCCACCGCCACAGATTACAATGCCAACCCCAAAGCAGCTTGGGGCGGCTACTTCGACTATCAGTTTTTTGAGCAGGAGAGTAACTTATTGCCTTTTCGGGTGGGCTCGTATTTAGGCACAAAAAAAGTGCTAAACGTTGGTGCCGGGTTTTACCACAATAAAGATGGCACCCGCAGCAAGCCATCGGTTACTGCCACGGCACCATTTACCAAGCACGATATTACCCTGCTGGGTGCTGATGTATTTGCCGATTTGCCCATTGGTCCCAAGGCTAAGCACATGGCCATTACCGCATACTCGGTATTTTACAACTATAATTTTGGACCTAATTACTTGCGTGCCGTAGGTATTATGAACCCCGCCTCGGGGTTCGACCCGGCCATGGCTGCTGCCGACCGAACCATAAACGGACCGGGCAATGGGCGCATTTTTGTAGGTACGGGCAGCCTTTGGTACACACAAGCGGGCTTGCTGCTGCCCAGTGGTAAGCAAAGTAAAATGCGGGTGCAGCCATTTGCCGCTTATACCTTCAAAAAACTTGAGGCGCTTGACCAGGCTGGTAGTTACTTTGATGTGGGGGCCAATTTTTATATTGATGGTCACCATGCAAAAATTACTCCGCAATACAGCACGCGGCCACTTTACTACAACCAAAACGGAAAACGCCAAATCAACGGTACCCGTGGCGAATTCTTACTCCAATTTCAAGTGTATCTATAACCAAAAGCATCATTAATTATGCGGTGTTTCCGCTTTTTCCATCATCGTCATTTTTTTCATCCATTAACCACAAAATAGCTTTAACATGAAACCCAACCCCTTGGCAGCCAATGCCAAAGAAACCGCAGCCACACCGGCACCTGAGGAGCGCAACATCTCCTTTATTATTGGTGCCTCTTCGGTAGGTACCCTTATAGAGTGGTACGACTTTTACATTTTTGGCATGTTGGCCACCATTATCTCAAAGCAGTTTTTCCCCGAAGACTCCGGTACCTCGGCACTACTAAGCACGCTGGCCATTTTTGCCGCTGGCTTTATTGTGCGGCCGTTTGGTGCGCTGGTGTTTGGCCGTCTGGGCGATTTAATTGGCCGCAAATACACCTTTTTGCTTACGCTGGTGCTAATGGGGGGCTCTACTTTTCTAATTGGGTTGGTACCCAGCTTTAACAGCATAGGTTGGGCTGCACCCATTTTGGTGCTGGTGCTAAGGCTGGTACAAGGCCTGGCCCTTGGTGGCGAATATGGCGGGGCAGCCACCTATGTGGCCGAGCATGCACCCGCACACCGCCGCGGCTTTTGGACCAGTTGGATTCAAACCACCGCAACACTGGGGCTTTTTTTGGCACTGGGTGTTATTATTTTAATTAGGCAAAGCCAGGGCGTAGAGCGCTTTAGCAGCGAGTGGGGCGGTTGGCGTTATCCGTTTTGGATTTCGTTGGCATTGGTAATTGTTTCCATTCTTATTCGACTAAAAATGAGCGAATCGCCGCTGTTTGCCAAGCTAAAACATTCGGGTAAAACCAGTACCAACCCGCTAAAAGAAAGCTTTGGGCACAAAGGCAATTTTAAGATGGTGCTGCTAGCACTGTTTGGCGCGGTAATGGGCCAGGGTGTTATTTGGTACACCGGCCAGTTTTATGCGCAAAACTTTATTGAAACGGTATGTAAAATCGATTTTATTCAGTCGCGCAACATTATTTTAATTGCCATTGCTTTGGCAACGCCATTTTTTGTGGTGTTTGGTTGGCTAAGCGATAGGGTGGGCCGAAAATGGATTATGATGTTGGGTATGCTGGCGGGTATTTTAGCTTACTTCCCCATTTACAAGTCTTTTTTGGCCAATACCAATGTAGCGGCGCGTAGTGGTATGGTTGATATTGGAAAAACCACGGCAAGCACGCCACTGGCCATAGCCGATGCAAAACACCCCGAACGGCTCTATTTAAAGCGCAGTTTCGATACGGCGTACACCGATGGCTCGGTGTTTAAGTACACCAAAACCGACACCATCACCCTGGCGGCCCCATTTGTGGCCGAAAATAATACGGTACAAATTGCCATGCCGGGCAGTAGTGATACCCTTACGCTGCCACTAAAGGCACCTCTTGATAAAACGCTGAAAACCGGAACGACCACCGTTTTAGCCCAAACACAATCGGCCAAGCCAGCTGTGGTGGTAGAAAAAGTGATGGGCAGCTCGGTGTTCTGGAAGTTTGTTTTTCTGGTGTTTATCCAAATCATTTTTGTAACCATGGTGTATGGTCCCATTGCAGCTTTTTTGGTTGAAATGTTTCCCACCAAAATACGCTATACATCCATGAGTTTGCCTTACCACATTGGCAACGGTGTGTTTGGTGGCTTGGTGCCTTTTTTGGCCACCCTTATTGTGGAGTTTACAAAAGGCCCCGACAACCCCAATGGCGATCCATTGGCCGGGCTTTGGTACCCCATTGGTGTGGCTTTGGTGTGCCTCATAATTGGCACGGTGTATCTGCGCAATACCATCGACCGCGATGTGATGGACTAACCATTTTTCCCCATTTTACCTTTCTAATATTTAAAACTACAATTATGAACACCATAAAGAAAATGCTCGGTATAGTGTGGATGCTGATGGCACCTGCGCTGGTTATTTTTATGTTTTGGCAAGCGTTAGAAAAAATTGGGGTAGCATCGGCTGCCACCAAGGCCAACACCACGTTACAGTGGTCTATAATTCTACTCATTTTTACCCCCATTTGTATAGGCTTCTTCATTTTTGGCCGGTACGCATGGTCTAATGAGTACGATCACTTGCCCGAAAGCAGCAAGGAAATTGACGACTAATGCCTATGTGTACCCGCCCGCCGCGGCTCCGCTGTTCAAAAAGCGGTGCCCGGCGGGCTTTTTTTGTTAGGAGATTGGGCTATCGGTGGCCCTTATTGGCGCATCATGGCCCATGGCATAGCGCAGTTGCATCATGCATGCTGCAACCCCGTTTTTAGCCAATTTGTTTTTGGCTTTGTGGTGCCTATATTTATCCCTGCATTTAAAAACAACCATGGCATGCCCAACCCAAAAAACGCCAGTCGAGTAGCCCTGTTTGGGGTATTGCTCGGGCTTGCACTTAGTTTCCCCTTAGTTGACATCTTTAACCAAAAGCGTCACCACACCAATTTTCCGCCACTTTTGGTGTATATATTCCTGATTTGGGGTTTGGCCATTGCAGGATTGTATTGGCAGGTAAAACGCATGCAAAAGCCGTAAGCATGGGCCCCATTACCATTTTGATGATTGGCTTAGTGTATTTGGCATTGCTATTTGGCATAGCCACCTGGGCCGAGCGGCGCAAATTGCAGGGCAAGTCTGTTATAAACAACGGAACTGTTTACGCACTCAGCCTTGGGGTGTATTGCACGGCGTGGACGTATTACGGCAGTGTAGGGCGCGCAGCCTCCTCTGGCATCGATTTTTTGTCTATTTATTTGGGCCCCACCATGATGGCTGCTTTTTTTTGGCCTGTTTTGCGCAAAATCATCCGCATCAGTAAGGTTTTGCAGCTTACATCTCTGGCCGATTTTGTTAGCACACGCTACGGCAAAAACTTTTCGCTTGCCGTAATGGTTACGGTGTTTGCAGCTGTAGGCCTTATACCCTACATAGCACTACAGATTAAAAGCATTACCCATAGTGTAAGCGCACTGGCGCAGCAGCAGTCGGGTGCAGGTCAGCAAACCGTGGCCATAGCCGTTATGGCGGTTGTTTTAATGGTTTTTACCATGTTTTACGGCGCTCGTAGTGTAGATACGGCCGAAAAACATGAGGGCTTAGTGGCAGTAATTGCATTTGAATCGGTGGTGAAATTGGTGGCGTTTTTGGCGGTAGGCATTTATGTTACTTACGGCTTATACAACGGCTTTGGCGATCTTTTTTCTAAGGCTCGCCAAAACCCTAACATCGCCAACTTGCTGCTTTTGAAGCCCGGCAAAGGTTATTTTGATTGGATGGCCATGCTGGCACTTTCTATGTTTGCCATTCTGCTGCTGCCCAGGCAGTTTCAGGTGGGTGTGGTGGAAAATGTGCATGAAAAGCATGTGTATAAAGCCATTTGGATGCTTCCCCTGTACTTTTTGCTGATCAATTTGTTTGTGTTGCCCATTGCCGTTGGCGGCATGCTCAGTTTTGGCAGCAGCATAGAGGCCGATAGCTTTGTGCTGGCCCTACCGCTGGCCGATGGTAAGCTGGGCCTTAGCGTATTAACGTGGTTGGGGGGCTTTGCTGCTGCCACGGGTATGATTGTGGTAGAAACCATTGCCCTCAGCATTATGATCAGCAACAATTTGATAATGCCCATTTTGTTGCGCCTTGGCCGGTTTCAAAAGCCGGGCCAAAACCAGCTGCAGGCCATTATTTTGTGGATACGCCGCGGCAGCATAGCTGTGGTGCTGGCATTGGCCTTATTGTACAGCTTTACCACTGGCGAAAGCCTATCGCTGGTGTCTATTGGCCTCATTTCTTTTTGCGCAGTGGCCCAGTTTGCACCCGCGGTTTTGGGTGGTATTTTTTGGAAAGGGGGCAATAAAAATGGTGCGGTAGCGGGTTTGGCTGCCGGTTTTGCGCTGTGGATTTATACGTTGGCATTGCCGCATTTGTGGCCACAATCAAGCTTTGTGCTCGCCGGTTTGGGGGGCCAAGCCTGGCTAAAGCCGCAGGCCTTGTTTTACCTAGAGGGTTTTGATCCCGCAGCGCACGCTTTGTTTTGGAGCCTGCTGGTAAACGTTGGCTTGTATGTTTCCGTTTCCATGTTTAGCAAAGCCAACAACCAAGACCGCTACCATGCCGAATGGTTTGTAGATGTATTTAAGCACGGCGCCAATGGCAACAATAGCCTGGTTTGGCGTGGCGTGGCGTCACTGGCCGACCTTACTGCCTTGCTGGGCAATTTTATAGGCACCGAACGCAGCCAAAACCTCATGGCCGCGTATGCAAATCGCCACGCCATTCCGCTTAACCATACCCAAAAAGCCGACCCCCGCCTGGTGGCTTTTACAGAGCGCATCTTGGGCAGTACCATTGGCACAGCCTCGGCCCGCATTATCGTAAGCACGGTGGCAAAAGAAGAAGAACTGCAAAATGATGCCTTGATTAACATACTGCGCGAAAACCAACAAACCATTGAGGTAAACAAAGAGCTGAGGCGGCAAGGCCAAGAACTGCAAAAAACCACCCGCTTGCTGGAGGTTGCCAACACCCAACTAAAGCAGTTGGATGCACAGAAAGATGAGTTTTTGTACACCGTAACCCACGAGTTGCGCACCCCGCTTACCAGCATTCGTGCCCTTAGCGAAATTGTACAAGATAACCCCGATTTGCCACACCAACAGCGCCAGCAATATCTTGAGGCCATTGGCAACGAATCGGAAAGATTAAGCGAGCTGATTACGAAAGTGCTGCTGCTGGAGCGGTACGAAACGGGACGGCATAGGGTGAATTTGGCACCCGTAATGCTGGCGCAGCTAATACGCCATGTGGTAGAGCGCATGCAGCCCGTGGCCACTGCCAAAAACATTACCATTACCTGTGCCATTGCCGATTGGCAGGCACTGGTGCAAGCCGAACAGCAACTGATAACACAAGTGCTATACAACCTGCTTGGAAACGCCGTAAAGTTTGCAAAATCAAATATTTTGGTGGCCTTGCACGCCGATTATCAAGAGTGGCAGGTGAGTATAACCGACGATGGTAAAGGTATTGACCCTGCACTACACCAATTTATTTTTGACAAATTTTTTCAGGCTCACAACCAAACCCTTACAAAGCCCGAGGGCACAGGCTTAGGCTTAGCCATTAGCAAAAAAATTGTGGCACTCCACGGCGGCAGCATTTATGTAAGCAGCAAGCCGCAAGCCGGTGCCACTTTTGTGTTTACCCTGCCCATTTAGCCCAGTGGCTTGGCTGCGTTGCGCTGTGGGCGTAACTTTGTAACGCAGGCTACGGCAAGGCAAAACTTTAAGACATGGCCAACAGCAAAATTTTAGTGGTTGATGATGACCCATACATCTTGATGTCGTTAGAGTTTCTGATGAAAAAAAATGGGTTTGATGTGGCCGTGGCGCGGAATGGTGCCGAGGCCATGGAGCTGTTGCAAAGTATGCAACCCGAAGCTGTTTTGCTCGATATTATGATGCCGGATGTGGACGGATATCAGATTTGTGCACACATTAAATCCACTGCCCGGTTAAGCGCCTGCAAGGTGGTTTTTATTTCGGCCAAAACCAGCGAAGCCGATGTGCAGCGTGGCTACGATAGCGGCGCCTCCCTTTACATTACAAAGCCCTTTAGTACCCGCCATTTGGTAAAACAAATAAAAGAGCTGATGGTACCAGCAGCGCCATAAGCCTAAGTTGCGGCTGCGGGCATTATCTTGCACCCATGAGCATAGTGGTTCAACATTTAACCAAGCAATATGGCCAACAATTGGCTGTAAACAACATCAGCTTTGAGGTGGCCAACACCGGAATAACCGGATTTTTGGGCCCCAATGGTGCCGGAAAAAGTACCACCATGAAAATGCTGACCGGTTTTTTAGCGCCCGATGGGGGTACTGCCCAAGTAGCAGGCTTTAATATGGCCACCGAAGCCATTAAAGCCAAGCAGCATATTGGTTACCTACCCGAAAGCAATGCGCTATACACCGATATGTATGTGCGAGAATACCTACAATTTGTGGCTAAAATTTACAAAATAGCCGACCGAAGCAAGCGGGTGGAACAATGCCTAGACGAGGTGGGTTTGGCACCCGAAGCCAATAAAAAAATAGGCCAGCTTAGCAAGGGTTACAAGCAACGGGTGGGGCTGGCTGCTGCGCTGCTGCACCAGCCACAAGTGCTTATTTTAGATGAGCCTACCAGCGGCTTAGACCCTAACCAAATTGTGGACATCCGCAACCTTATTAAAGCCCTGGGTACTACACGCACAGTGCTGCTAAGCACACACATTATGCAAGAGGTGGAGGCCATTTGCAACCATGTCATCATTATCAGCAAGGGCACATTGGTGGCCAACGACGACCTACAAAACCTGCGCCAGGCTGCGGGAACCCAAGCGCTAAAAGTGAGCTTTGAGGAGGTGTTAGAACCGGAGTGGCTGCGCCGATTGCCGGGTGTATCTACCGTGGAGCGCATCGACAATCACAACTGGCTGCTTACTGGCAGCAACCCCGCCGAACTGCGCCGCCAGGTAATGCAGTTGGCCGCTAACCAAGCTCTTAATGTTGCCAGCTTGCAAAATACCGGCGGAAGCCTTGAGGAAATATTTAGGCAACTTACCACCAGCCAGGGGCTGGAAACACCCGCGTAATGATGTACGTTTCCTACCGTTACCATGCAGAATTTGGCCATGCAGAAAAGCATTACATTTTTCCAAAAAAACGATGGCACGCTAACTAAGCGCGCCTTACTGTATTTTGAAAGCTGGGGTTTTAAGGCTGCCACGGTAGCCGATAGTGGTATCTGTTTTGTATAGCCGGCATCATGGTTTGAAGCCTGGAAAGCCAACCCGCTAAAGTGGGCGTGCCAGCTAAGGCTAACCATAGCAAACAATCAAGTACACTTACTGGCGGCGGTAGATACTGATGGCCAATTGCTTACGCCCGAAGAGGGGGCGGTTTGGCACAGTTTTATGGCTAATTTTGAAGCATACATGCAAGGAAAAGTTAGCTTGGAGCAGGTACCACGCTTTAGTGCCAAACGGTTACAAAAAAGCCGTCTTCTTTATTGTTGTATTGCGGTTTTAGGGGCCTTAGCGGGTGGATTGGTGGCTAAGTTTTGGGCTGGTTACTACCCCTCGGCAGTGCTGAGCTGCCTAAGCATTCCATTTTTTACAGGTCTTTTTTTGAAAGTTGCTATGGATTTTCGAAAACAAGCCCAAGCCGGCGTTTGAGATGGGGCAGTGTGCCGCTTGGCTTTCGCCCCCATCTTTAGTGCTGCTACTTGGGCTTTCTGCCAGCAGCTTTTTTTGTGAAGACTTTTGCCTGCGGGTGTGTAAATTTGCCCAACATTTGGGAAACGCATATTTTTTCACATAAACCCTCATTTTTAATGTCTTACATTGCCTCTATCCATGCCCGTCAAATACTCGACAGCCGTGGAAACCCCACCGTAGAAGTGGACGTATTAACCGACGACGGCGCCTTTGGCCGCGCAGCAGTACCCAGTGGCGCAAGCACTGGCATACACGAAGCCGTAGAACTGCGCGACGGCGATAAAAACACCTACCTTGGAAAAGGGGTATTGCAAGCCGTAGGCAACGTAAACACCCATATTGCAAATGCTATACATGGTATTGAAGTAAGCAATCAGGCCGCAGTAGATAAAGTGATGATTGAAGCAGATGGCACGCCCAACAAAGCCAATTTTGGTGCCAATGCCATACTGGCGGTGAGCATGGCTGTGGCCAAGGCTGCCGCCCAGGAAGCTGGACTGCCGCTATACCGCTACATTGGTGGCACCAATTCCCGCACTATGCCCGTGCCCATGATGAACATCATTAATGGTGGTTCGCATGCCGATAATAAAATTGATTTTCAAGAATTTATGGTAATGCCAGTGGGGGCCAGCAGCTTTAGCGAAGGATTGCGCTGGGGTACCGAGGTTTTCCATGCGCTTAAAACTGTGCTTAAGAAAAAAGGCTACAGTACCAATGTGGGCGATGAGGGTGGCTTTGCGCCCAACATACAGAGCAACGAAGAAGCCATTGAAACCGTGCTGATAGCCATTGAGGCAGCTGGCTACAAACCAGGCGAGCAAATTGCCATTGCGCTAGACCCCGCAGTAAGCGAGCTTTGGAATGCCGAAAAGAGCCGCTACGTATTTCACAAGAGTGATAACCGCGAACTTACCAGCGAAGAGATGGTGGCGTATTGGACCAACTGGGCCAACAAATACCCTATTGTTAGCATAGAAGATGGTATGGCCGAAGACGATTGGGATGGTTGGAAACTGTTGACCCAAAGCATTGGTAGCCGCTGCCAACTGGTAGGCGACGATTTGTTTGTAACCAACGTAAACCGCCTGAGCATGGGCATCGACAAAGGTATTGCCAACGGCTTGCTGGTGAAAGTAAACCAGATAGGCAGCATAACCGAAACCATTAACGCTGTAAGCATGGCCCAGCGCGCCGGCTACAACACCATTATGAGCCACCGCAGCGGCGAAACTGAAGATACCACCATTGCCGATTTGGCAGTGGCGCTTAACTGCGGACAAATAAAAACCGGTAGTGCCAGCCGCACCGACCGTATTGCCAAATACAACCAGCTTATTCGTATTGAAGAGGAACTGGCAAGCGGTGCCATCTACTTGGGTAAGCAGCTCAAGTTTGGTAAATAATATAAACTACAAAAGGAACAAACAAGGCAGGGCGGCTACGGCAACCCTGCTTTTTTTATGCCCGTGTATGCTTGCTGCTGCAAAATTTGTGCTTAGCACTTGTTTATAAATTATAAAGCCGCCAAAGGCGCCCGAGTTTTACGCGGTACGCCGCATGGCTTAATATCGAGTGCTTCAATGTTGGCTTTTGGTAGTGC
>RDXD01000432.1 GCA_004292575.1 Bacteroidota bacterium | reverse complement strand
AGCCAGCTTAAGGGCAATGTGGCGCCAATAAAGGTGCTTTGTATTTGGCCGGGGCGTAGCACTTCGGTATTGCCCACGCTATCGGTGGCCAGCACAAAAAAGTAGTAACGCTTGTTGGGCTGGCCCACAAAACTGGTATCGGTGCGGGTAATGCCGCTGCGCAGTAGGCTAAAATTGGTACCATCGGTGCTCACGTACAGGGCGAACGACTTTAGGCCACAGCCGTTGGCATCGTCCATGCCGCTCCAGCTTAACAATACCGGGCTGTTGCTGTTGCCGGGCAAAGTGGCCATTTGGCTGGTAGGTGCATAGGCGTCAATGGTATTTACTTCTACGTTGGTTGCAATCACCTCATTGGCATCAAAAATAATATCGGCTTTGGCAGCAATGGTATCCAGCGTTTGTGCGGCGCTGCGTGGCTTTATGCTGAAGTTTACAAAGCCATGGCCATATCGGGGTTGTGCGCTGTCTTGCAGCAGCAGCAAGCCTTTTAGCGGATTAGCGGGTGGCAGCAGGGTAGCGGGGTCAATGGATTGCAGCTCCCAAAAGGCTTGATTGTTTTGCACATCGTAGCCCGCGGTAAGGTCCACAAACAAACCCAGTGAATCCCTACAGTCGAGGCGCTGGTAGTACGATGCCGTACCTGTGGGTATGGTAAAGGTTTGGTTATTGAAGCCCAGGTTGCCGAGTTGGAAGGTGGCCGGATCCATGTTGGTGTGCAGCGGCGCCACTATGCGCACAAACTTGGCGGGTGCCGATGCCGATTTGTCGTTTTCGAAGGTTACGGTGTAGGGCAGGCGGTCGTTTACGCTTACCCAGCGCTTGGTGGGTTCGCCCGCGGGGCCAATTATTTCGTTGGGGTCGTAGGCGCTGATTACTTCGGTGGAGTCTTGCTGGCCGGGCGCCAACGGGCGTGGCTGCTGCGTGCCTCTGGGCGTGGGGCATATTTGGGCTACTGTGGCAGCAATGCCTATTAAAAGCGCAGCTACGGTGGCAGTGGTTTGTTTTAGAACGCTCATGTTAATTCAGTGGTTTTAGTAGGCTGGCCGCCGCACGTAACTCTGGCCATGGTTGTTTTGCATGTACTGAAATTCGGCTGCCGACCGCTGCCGTGCATCCTGCGCCGCCTCGGCAAGCACATAAGGCGTGCCCTTAGCAATGTCCACAAGGTTGGCAGGTAGGTCAAACAAATTGGTAAGCAAGCTTTTACTGGTGGTGATGCTGCTGGCAATGTCGAGCGCACTAAATATGCCCAATAGCCGCTTGGCGCCTACGCTAGCTACATTTTGGCCCATTACTTTTAGGTAGGTGAACCGCAAAGACCAAGCTGATAAACCAACCTCTACCCCCAAAATCGATTTCTCTTTCCATTTGCCACACTCGAAAACCAGCATCTTACCCAGCTTCATTATTTTATCGAGCAAAAAAATTGACTTTAAAAAGAAACCGAATTTTTCGTAGTTTATGTTTTTGAAATACTTGTTGAACGCCTCAAACTGTTTCGAAGATTTTATTTTGTTCAAAATATTTTGATACTCTTGAGAGATGGTTATTTTATCTAGCTTAAACTCTCCACTATTGTCAATTAAATCGCCAAGCGCCGAAAACACCGAGTTGGCATCTTTAATGTTTTTACCGCTGTTGTACAAAAAGCCGCTCAAATCGAAAGGGAGTTGCGCCGTCTGTGGTAACCTAGCACCGGGCTGTTGAAATGCCGATCCGTCGTTCCAATAGCCAGCGCTTTCCAAACCATAGGTGTCCATATAGTTCTTCGGATTATTGCGGGTATATTGGTACAGGCCCATACCATCGGCATAGCCAATTAAATCGCGTTGGTTAAAGTTGCCGGTCGCTGGCGTGTAGTTTCTAAAATGAAATCGATAGCTGTTGGTTTCGGCATCCATTTCCTGGCCATTAAATCCAAACAAATTACCAATGGCCGATGCTGCTTGTGGGCTGCCGGCGGCATCGTAAATTTTTGTGCCGCCAAAGGCTTCGTAGCCATAGCGTTCCTCCACTGCACCAGTAGCGTCTGTCACCAGGTCCACCGAGTTCATTTCATTTTGGTGGTAGTAATGCGTGCCCGTGGTATTGTCGAGCGTAACAGGCGTTAAAAAGCCCTCGAATACAAACCGTGATTTTGCAATCTGGTTGGTGGAATCGCGTACAATAATGGGCAACAAACCTGCATAATAGCTGCTAAATACCTGACCGCCAACGGTTCTTGCTATCCGGCGATCCAGCGCGTCGTAGGCATATTTTATCACTATCGTAGGTGAAGCCGAGTCTGCCAGCAGCCGGCCTTCGGCATCGTAGGTTTTGTAAAATTTACCATCGTAGGTAAGGTTGCCGTTGCCGTCGTAGGCAAAACTGGTGGTTTGGCCGGGGGTGCTGGTGCCGGTAATTTGGTTAAGCACATTGCTGAGGTAATTGGTTGTGGTGCCCGCTTTGGTTTGCTGGGTGCGGTTGCCCACGGCATCGTACGCAAACTGTTCTTCCTGCACTGGCGTGCCGGCATTGGGGCCACTTTTTACGCTGGTCAATCGCTGGCCGGCGTCGTAGGCGTAGTGCTCGGTTTGGCCAGGGGTAATCAGGTTGGCAATGCTGGTTTTTTCATCTTCTTTGTTGTAAGTGTAGGCAAAGTTTTGTAGGGCACCGTTTGCGGTTTCTATATTGGTTATTCGGCCTGCACCGTCGTAGGTTAGTTTTGTGTTTACCGTATTGGCAAATTGTTTGCTCACCACTTGGTCGCGCTTGTTGTAGCTGTAAGCCACCAGTTGAGAGCCATTTTTTAATAACTCCAGCAGTCTGCCGCGCTCATCGTATTGTTCCCGCACAGTGGTGCCATCGGGGTATATTAAAGTGCGCAACCGCTCGGCCACGCTGTATTGGTATTGTGTTGTGGCGCCGTTCAGGGTTTCCGATGCCAATCGCCCAATACCATCATACTGCAACTGCACATTGGCACCGTTGTTGGTGGCGGTTAACAGTCGATTTACTTTGTCGTAGGTGTAGCGGTGCTCATTGTTGTTGGGTAGGGTTTTCGATGTCAGTCGGTCCGCTGCATCGTATGTAAAAACAATATTGCTTCCGTCGGGCATTTTTTTCGACAGTAGGTTGCCAACAGCATCGTGTGTGTAAGCTTTAAACTTGCCGTCGGCGTAGGTTACCTTGGTTACCCGGTTCAGATTATCGTAGTTGTACAGGGTCTGCTGGTTCAGTTGGTCGGCCATGGCTACAATGTTGTTGCTGTGGTCGTAGGTAAGGCGCGTGGTGAACCCATTGCCATCGGTAAACGCTATTAACCGATCTAATGCATCAAATTGTCGGGAGGCCGTTTCGCCATTGCGCGCCACCATGCTTACAAGATTGTTCAGCTTATCGTAAGCGTACTGTGTTCGGTTGCCCAAGCGGTCAATCGCCGCAATTGGTCTATCTGCCCCATCGTAGGTAATGGTGTATTGCCCGCCCTCGGCATCGGTGGTGCCAATAATGTTGCTGTTGGCGTCGTAAGCCAAGCTGCCACTAATGCCCGATTTGTCAACGGTTTTAACCATCCGGTTTAGGGCATCGTAGGTGTTCACAATCTTATTGCCGGTGGCGTATTGCACCGCTGTTAGGTTGCCCACACCGTCGTACTCGTAGTGGTTCTCATTGCCCAATCGGTCTTTTACAGCTATCAATCGGTTCAAATTATCGTAGCTTAACCGCAGGTTGTTATTTTCGGCATCAATAATTTCGATGATGTTGTCCATTTCATCGTACCGAAAGCTGGTGGCAAAGTTTAGCGGATTTATTTCCGATAACAATCGGTTTGAGGCGTCGTAATTGTAACGCGATATCCGTCCATTTTCGTCGGTTTCGGCCACGGCATTATCCATGGCATCGTATTGCGTGGTAGTGGTTCCACCGTTGGGGTTTAGCGTGCCAATGGCTCGGTTTAGCAAATCGTATTGCCGGCTGTAAATAAAGCCGCGCGGATCGGTGTATTGCACAAAGTTTCCCCGTTCGTCAAATACCATTTTAATGTTGTAGCCCAGTGGTCCGCTTACATCCTGAATATTACCGTTGGCGTCATAGACCATCTGCATGGTGTTGCCTTTGGCATTGGTAAAACCAATAAGGTCGCCATTGGCCGCATAGGTGAGGTTCGATACAATGCCTTCGGGTTCAATTACTTGTGTTAGGTTTCCCTTGGCATCGTACACCATGCGGCGCACATTGCCTTTGGCATCGGTGGCCGAGGTTAGTTTGTTGAAAGGGCCACCGTAGGTGTATGTAGTGGTTTGGTTGAGCGCATTGGTTTGCGAAAGCATGTTGCCCCGCACATCATAAGTCATCTTGGTTACATGGCCATTGGCGTCGGTTTGGGTAATCATGTTGCCAGCATCATCGTAGTCGTAAGTTACCTGATAGCCGCAGCAATTGCCGGTCATTTTCCACAATCTTTTTTCGGTACCGTATGTTTTGTAGGCATACGCGGTCAGTTGGTTTTGGCCCGTGCTTAGGTAATCGGTAGTGTAGGTGGTTTGGCTGGCCTCGTCGTACGAAAAACTTACCCTTTTGTTGCAGCCAATAATTTCGCTGGTCGAAAAATCGGGGAAATAAATAATGTCGGCGACGTTGCTGTTTTTGTCGGTAACGGCGTTTAGCGGGCCGTTGGTGAGATATCGGTATTTGTACTTTCCATTGAGTGGGTCGGTTACTTCAATCAGATAACCGCTCACATCATACGTGTACACCCAACGCCGCTCGGGCAGTGCCAGCTTGTCCACCACCGCCGTAAGCCGCCCGTTTAGGTCGTATTCTAGCGTAATGTTTTTTTGTGCGCTGTTTTCAATACTGGTTAAAAGATTTCCGGTGTACTTAAACAGTAACGCATTGCCGTTGGGTTCCTGCATTTTGGTAACTTTTTTGTGTGCGGGCTCATCAAAAAATACCGTAGTGCCGTCTAGTTCATCAATTCGGTATTTGCCGGGGCTATACTCGGTAAGGTTGTTAAAAATGCCTTTTGGCGATTGGTATTGTCCATTCCCCAGCAATTCGTAGCTGTCGGTGCGGCCATCGCCCCAGGTAATAAGCCGTTTGTTGGCGGAGTCGGCGTTGTAACTGATGTGGTATTCAAAGTTCCAACCCTTGCCAAAACCCTTGTCTTGGTCGTAGTTGTACCCGTTGTAACTAAATGCCACATTTATGCCAAATCCCCTACCGGGAATAAAGAAATCTTGACGGGCCAAATAGAGGTTGCCGGTTTGTGTATTTACCTGAAGCCCCATTGGCCCTACTTTATTGGCTACACTAATGTTTTGTGCCGCCAACGGTGCGTACCTCTGGCAAAAAATGAGCAGCCCCAAAGCCATTTTTATAACGATGCGTCTCTTGTTCATGGTAGTCGTTCTAAAGTGTTTCCTAATGTTACTTCAAGTTAAATTTCACAATGGTGTGGCCAGGCGTGGCTTCGGGTGCCCGGGCATACACCACAATGGTGCCGCTTGCGCCCGCCCTTATGATGCCCGGAGGTCCGCCTGGTTCGGTCAGTTGCAGATACAGCCCTGTGGTGCCTTGCGGTAGGCCGGCCTGCGATAGCGCCATGGGCACCTCTTTGTTGTTGTACAAAATGCGCACCTGTGCCGGCACATCCATATTGGTGGGGTTGGTGTAGTTTATCTGCACCTGAAACGGCCAACCGGCAAACACCTTTTCGGGGATTATGATTTCGGTAGTGAGTGCCGAATTGAGTCCGCCGTCGGCACCGGGGTCGCAGCCGGGTAGGTTGCCACTGTTGGTGGGGCCGGTGTTTACGCCGCCTCCCGTGTTAAGGCCGCCGTTGTTGGGGTTTACAATCGAAAAGCTCTGTTCTAGTTTCGCCGTGGCTGTGTCGCCTTTCGACAAAATCACATCATAAATACCCAGCGGGCGGCCCTGCAGCGGGAAGGTGGCAAACACCGTGGTGCTGTTGGTAAAGTACACCGCCTGCGCGGCAATAGTGCCGGCGCCGCGTTGCAATTTGGCGGTCATGTTTGGGGTAAAAAGCGAGCCGCTGATGCGCACCGTAACGTTGCCGCCGTTGCCACCGGCATTGCTGCGTACCTGCAAAATGGCAAACGGCAGTTTAACAGCCAGCAGTTTGATGTTTTGATTACTGGGATTGGGCGATACCGAGCGTACCAAGATGTAATATGCCGAGTCGTTTACAGCGTTCATTACAATTTGCTGATTGCCGGCATTGGGTATCTCAAACCTATAATCGAAGCGGGCTGCATTGGGCACATACCCACCGCCAATATACATTTCGTTGCGCATGGTTAGCGAGTCGTTGGTGGTGAGGGTTACCAAAATGGTAGCGCCACGCAGCGAGTCGGGGATGCGCAATTTGTAAATACGGCTGATGCGTTGCAGGGTGTTGGTTTCGGCAATGCCCAACTGCAACGGCTTGGCTGCCACGTGCAGTTTTTTGGCCCCAATGCCGGTGTTGTTGTCCTTGTTGCTCTCCACAATGTTGTTTAGCAAATCGGTTTTTACCAACACTTCGTAGTCGCCTTCGGTTACATCGCTTACAATAGGTTCCAGCGAAACGGTTGCACTGCCGAGTGCGGGTATGTTTAGCACTTTGCCCACGCTGGCCAATAGGGTAGCACTGCTGTCCAGCACCCGTCCTTTCGACAGATAAATACCATCGGTAGAAATACCCGCCGCCGGATTGGCCGATGCATTGCGCACCGTCCAGCTGGCACCTTGCAGCGGATAGCCCAGAAATGCGGTATCGGGCGTAGAGATACCTTCCACCAGTAAGTCGGTAGCGGGCGGCAGAAACACGGTAATGGTGCCTATGGCCGTGTTGTTGGTGTCGTTGGTTTCAATAACCGTGTTGTTGGGGTCGGCTACAGAGAGTACTAGGTAGTTGCCCGGCGCAAAACTGGTAGGTATAATGGCCGTAGCGCTATCCTCATAAAACTGGCCCGTGGCTAAGGTGGCGGTGCGGGTACTACCCGACAGCAGTAAATCGCCGGCGTTGCCAGCCACAAAATCCGTTGACAGCCAGATGCCGTGGCTCCAAGCACCCGGGTAGGTAACGCCAGGCCCAATGTTGCTTACCCGGTGTTTAATTGCCAACGGCTGCCCTACCGCCACCAGCAAAGGCAGGGCTGTTATGGAATCCACCAAATCGGGCAGCAAGGGCTGAACGATATGTATTTTTTTAGCAGCACCCTGTGCATTGCGTATAAAATTCGCATTGTTGGTGCGGTCTAACTCGGCGAGAATACTTTCCCTCTCATTGGTTAGCACCAATGCGTAGTAATCGCCCGTAGGCAGTTTGGGTACAATGGCCGTAAGTGCCTCACTGTAAGTTTCGTTGGTTTTGAGGTTGCCCGATTGAGAAAAACTGCTTGCTACAAGGGCATTGTTGTTAAATACCGAATCGGAAGAAAAGTACAGCGCATCATTCCAAAATCCATAGAGGGATGTCGGTGCTGAATATCCCCGATTTTTAACCTGCCAATTGACGCGGTAGGGCCGCCCCACCGTAGCCGTATCCGCTGCCGACACCATCGTTACAATGTGGTCAACGTGGGTGTTTACCAGTGTGCGTACGGCACTAATGCCGAGATTATTGGTTTCGCTGCCTCCTTCGTAAATGGTCTGTTTTGAATTGACTTTCACAAACACATACATGGGCGAGGTATTGGCCCGCGCAAAACAGGAGTGGTAGAAGTAACCATAGGTGGGTGAAATAATGATGGAGTCCGCCACCGATGCGCCTGCGCTAATGTTGCGTACCCGATTTGCTACAGCAAGTAAAAAGCTGGTGTTGTAGTTGAATACCGGGTTGCAGCTCATGAAGATGCTATCGGTGCTTTCGCCAATGGCTGGCGCGCTGCCCACATTGGCAATGCTGTAGCGCAGCGTGTTTTGCCGATAAGCCCATACCGAATCGGGCAGTTGAACAGCGGTTACCTGCAAATCGGCGGGTACAGCCGCTGTTACCACCACACTTGCCGCAGCACTTAGGTTATTGGTATAGTTATTTTCTCTAAATAAGCTGTCGGCATTGGCCACCACAAAAAAGTACCGCGTACCCGCCGTGCCGGGTGGGAATGTATAGGTAAAACTGTGGTTTGTAGGCGCCCCCAAGGGTAGGGTGGCTGTTATGGTATTGGTTTCAATCAGTTGCGCAGTGGCATTGAACAGGGGTACTTCGCTCACGTACACTTTGTCGCGTCGGGCAGCGTTAAACACTACACCCGGGCCATTGTTTTGCACGCTGTAGCTGCCGGTAACTGTTACGGCACCCGTAGCGGTAGCCGGCACTGTAAGTTGCGTTACGGTTAGGTCGGGGCGCTGCACCACCAGTGGGCCGCTGCGGCGTATGCTGGGCGTGTCGGGAAACTCAAATACCGTTTTGTTGGCATTGGCGTGCACGTACACGTAATAAGTGCCTTGGGGCAATGTGTGTGGCAGCAACACGGTTAAATTGCCTGCATGATTGCTGCCGGGCCTTAGCACATTGGTGGTGTTAACATTGGCGGGGGGGCTAAAAGAAGAACACACTTCCGGCATAAGGCCGTCAATGGATGATGCTATACTGCGCGGTGAGCCTTGTTGAAAGGTGCCCAGCTCAACGGCGTTGTTCAAACTGGTTTCGTTGGGATTGGTGCTTAGATACACTTTATCCACCCAAGCGCTGCCGCCAAAGCCAAGGCTATCGAGGTAGCGCCTGTCGCCCACAATAACACTGCAAAACCCACTGGGCACAAAATAATGGCCACGGTTTTTTTCAATGTTGTCGTTAAAGCCAATGTTTCGCACAATCCAGTTAATGCCAATGGGCTGGGTAATGCTGGCCGTGGTTTGCGGCAGCAAGATGCTACCAAGCGTAAGCTGTGGCGTAGGGGTCAAAAATACCTGTATTACGCTGTGGTTGATGTTGTTTTGACTCAGCGAGCCCTCGTACAACTGTGCATTTGCGTTTGTAAACACGTGCACGAAATAGCTGCCCTGAATAAAATTAGGCACCACAATTTGCAGGGCGCGGGTGTAGCTGCTGTCGGCTTGCAATTGCTGGCCAACCGGCACCACGGCATCGAAAGCACTTGGATAGTAGTTGCCGTAGGGTTTTGGCTGTTTGGCCGGTACGGCATTGCTAAGATTAAAGATGGGGCTGGGGCTCACATAAATTTTATCTGTCCAAATAGCTCCGGCTGGGGTTAATACGCCATAGTTTTTTACCCGATAACTAAGGTTGATGGCGCTGCCGGAAAACGTTGTGGTCGGTACAAATACCGTATCCACCCGCAGGTCGGGGGTGGGCGAAACCGTTGCCACCGTGGCATTGGCTGCACGAGCAGTATCGTTGGCTACCGTGGTTTGCAATGGCGCATTTACACCGGGTGCGTAGTTGGTTATGACGTACGCATACAGCGGCTGGCCATAGTTAAGCGGTAGGGTAAAGTTAATGCTGTTGTTGTACTGCTGGCCGCTATCGAGCGCCGCCACGTTTGGCTTGGTGCCCACCAGCAGTGGCCTTACGGGAAACTCTAGTTGATTCCACGCAGCGGCGCTGGTGTTGGGTGTAATGGAAAAATTGGGCAAGGTATCAAAGCTTAAAAACACGGCGTCGTTCCACTGCTGGCTGGTGGTGGTGTTGCCGGGGCCAAGGTTCCGCACCGTCCAGTTAATGGTGATGGTTTGGCCCGAGTTGGCAGCGGTGGGTGTTTGCACGTTGGTTACAAACAAATCGGGCACTTTGCGCAGCCTAAAACGCTGTATAGGGCCGCTGGTTTGCAAGCAGGCATTCTTGCTTACGACGCGCCAATTGTACGTGCGGTTGTAGGCCAATGCATTTGCCTCAAGCGTGTACAGCAAGCCAGTCAAATTGGTAGCCAACGGGGTAGCGGGCTGCGTAACCGTAGAGTCCCACACATACACATCGTAAGTAAGGGCGTTGGTGCCGGGCAGCCACGACAGCGATAAGGGCAGCGATTGCTCGCGAATGCCGTTGGCGGGTAGCATATTGCCTACCACACCGGGCGTTACGGGGTTTGCTACGGTTACCACCAACGAATCGTTAGGCGTAGGTGCGCCACAGGGGCCAGTGCCCGCTACGATTAAGGTGTAGGTGCCGGGCGTGGTAGGCCAGGTGATGGTGGCGCTAGAAGTGTTGGACGGAAACGCGGCGCCGTTGCTCAGCCGCCAGTTGTACACCAGGCCGGGTACCGTATTGATGCTGTAGGTGGCTGTTTGGGCGGGGCACACAAATGGCGCGCCGGCAATGCTGGTGAGGGTAGGTGGCACTACGCAAAAACTTTGGCTAACGGTAGTGGCGGAAAAAAAGTTGGGATTACCTTCCTGCGTAGCTGTAATGGTAACTGAGCCCAAACCTTGCGGTGTGCACACCTGACTGCTAAGGTTAGCAGGACCAGTTAAGCTCAACCTTACGGGCAGCCCAGCGGTGCTGGTGGCGGGCACCAGAAATCCGGGCGAGCCCAGGGTTAGGTCGGGCAAGGCACTGAATAGAATGCTTTGCGGTGCCTTGCTTACCACAAAGCTCTGCACTACAGGTGCAGCCGTGTCGTAAATGGCATCGCCCGGTTGCGTGGCCCCGATGGTTACGGTGCCTACACCCGTAATGGTAAAGGTGCCTGCGGTAAGATTGCCGGGGCCACTTAGCAAAGTTAACTGCACGGGCAAGCCCGAGGTTGTTGTTGCGGCAATGGCAAAGGGCGCATCGGTAAAAACTTTGTTGGGAAGTGCGCCAAATGTGATGGTTTGGGGTACCGATGCTGCCGCAAAGCTTATAGCATTTGAGGCGGGGCTGTTGCCGCAATTGTTGAAATATTGCGCCGTGTAGTTGCCCGCGGTGCTGGCGTAGTAACTGGTGCTGCTTGCACCGGCAATGGTCTCTCCATTGCGCAGCCATCTAATGCCTATTGCACCAGTCGGCAACGCAGTGGCATAAAGCCAGCGGCCCACACTGGTTAGCAAGGGTGCAGCAGTAGGTGCGGGTGCATTTACCACCACCGTAAGTTGCGAAATTGGGGAACCATTGCCGCAAGCATTGCTGGTGCGCATCGTAACAGTATTTCCTGCCGATGGATTGGTAAACGTTACAAAGCTGGTATCGCCCACCTTAGTGATGGTACCACCTCCTGACTCTAGAGTGAGATTGTAGGTGACGCCATTTTCAACAATGCTGGGGTAGTATTTTACAGGTCCGGTACCTAGGCAAACTGTGGCGGGGCCAACAATACTAAACGTCTGCTGGGGCAGGCGGTTGGTGCGCACCGAAACGGTGTTGACGCTGGTGTCGAGGGGAAGGGTACCCAAAATTCTGATTCGGTACAGCTTGCCCATGGCCACATCGCCAGGAAGAAAGGCTGTAATACTGTCTGAGTTGGTGCCAAACTTGCTGCCAATGATGGGCGAATTGGCTTGAAAATTGCCAAAGCTATCGGAGAGTTGGGCCCTAAAAATGTTGCCGAACACCATGGCTGTATCCAACGAAAATCTCAGTCTAAATCCAATGCCCGCGCAGGCCAGTGTATCCGATGGGCCAACGGTAATGATGGGTTTTCGGAGGGGCTTGTAGCTGAATGTAATGGGGCCATAGCTGGTAAGTGCTTCGGAGGATTGCAACCGCCCGGCAGCAATTGTGCCTACGTATCCGCCGTTGCCCCAGCTGTTCCACTTGTTGTTAAACCACCCTGCCACCTGCCCTTCGCTAAACCTATAATTTACGCCACTGCGCAGGCTGTCGTAGGGCAGCGTTACCACTACGTTCGAGGTGGCATTGGTAAAATTGTTGCGGTCGAGTTGCCAATATTCTTTGCCTTGTATGCCTCCAAAGCCCAATGCATACTGGGCGGTATCGTAACCATCTACAGAAGGATTTTTACGAAAATATTGTGCGGTAAAGGCGTCGGTGTTAGAGCCGCCGCCGTTAGAGGTAATGCCCAACGGCCCCTGCCAGGCCTTATTGTCACGAATTTCGCCAATGGGAAACACAAATGGCGTGTTACCAATTTTTTTAACCGGCCCGTTTACAAAACTACCCGATAGGTTGTTGATGTCGGTAACGGCGCAGCCATCGTCAATAATCAGCAGTTTGTTGGCTGCTGTTTTAATAAATCCACCGTTGTTGGTAAATCTCAAAAAATCGAATACTGTAAAGTCTTGGTTCAGAATCAGATTGCCGCCACCAATTTTATTCAAAAACAGTTGGCTTGCACCAAAACCATCGGGTACAAGCCCGCTTACACTCAGGTGTTGCTCCTGGTTGCCATCAAACGAAATGTTGCTAACGTCTATTGAGCCGCCATTAACCCTAAACTCAACGTCGCCATACACCCTAAGCGGTGGTTCAGGGCCGCCAAGACCCACGCTTATGCCGGCGTCGGCATTGTTTACAACGGTAAGTTTTCCGTAAACCACATCTGATAGGGGCGATGCATTGCTGAGGTAATTCTGCCCATAATCGCTGTTGTTGATGAGGGTGAAATTGCCAAGCGTTTCGTTGAAAAATGTAAAACTGCGCTCTGCCCTGCCGCTGCTGTCGCTCAATAGCACGTTTTGCGAGAAATAGTTGAACAAAAAATCTGCTTTCCCGCTGTAATCCTGGCAGGTAAAATTTGCTTCAATTCTACAATTGTCCACCAAAGGATTCATAACTTTATCTACAGTCATGTTACCGCCGTTGTAAATCCCAGCATTTTTTAAACTCAGGCTGTTTTTCACATTTAAATTATACCCCTCCAAATAAAGGGTCGAATTTTCCATTTCCAAACCGCCAATGCTAACATTGCTGTATAGTGCCGGATCGTTGGGCGTACCAGCAGGGATAATTACCTTGGTGCAACCGCTTGGTATGCGTCGCGGCGTCCAGTTGAGCGTGTCGTTCCAACCGTTGCTTTCGTTGCCATTCCAGATTGCCGTATCTGCGGTGCATTGGGGGCAGCTGGCAATTATTTCGGCAATGGTGTTGCAGCCGGGTGCATTGTTTTGGATGGTAGCCGGCAGCCCACTGGCCAAGTACCTGCACAAAAATGGCACCGCGCAGGTAGGCAAGTTAAAGCAAGACATAATCACCAGTTCGTCGTCGGTTTCAATAGCTTCCCCCACCACCAAATCAGGGTTAAAGTCGTTAAGATTGGTAAGGCCTACATTCAAATCCAACCGTATTTTTCGTGAAATGGTAACAATGTTTTGTAGGCCTTGCAAGCTTTTTAGGCTGTCGCTCCACGAAACCTCCAAAAAAGCCGTTTGCCTTAATTTGCTTAACTGCGAAATGTCGGTAAGCTGCCTGTTTGCAAAAAGTTGAACTGCAAAGTCGGCAAATTCCAGGTTTTCGAAGCCATCGAGAGAAGTAATGTTTTCGCAAAGGGCAATCGAAAAATTGATGACACGGGTTATCTTGCTAAACGGCGCAAAGCTGTTCACACCAAGGTTGCCAAAAATCACACTCCACAATTCGGTATCGGTAAGTGCGTCAAAAAAGCCGTCTAAGTTGCTGAGCAAAGGACTGTTGTAAAGCACCAAACCGCCCAAATCTTGCAGGTTGTACATGCTCATGCTGGTCATGGCATAATTGCTATCGAGCCAGAGGTAATAGCCAATTTTTGTAATGTTATTGATGCCCGAAAGGTTTGGAATACCAGTGCGAAAAATGCTTAGGTCGCGGGCTATTTCGGTAATTTGTTTTAAAGAATCGAGCCGGGTAATGGCGGGCAAAGCACCTCGCCCGTCGATAATTAGATATTGAACCGTGGTGCAGCCGGGGTACAACAGCGGAAAGCTATCTATTTGCGACTGCCGGGTTAGGGTAATGCTGTCGCAGGCGGATAGGGTTTTTATACCTTTTGGGGTGGTGGGGCGGTAAACCGTTAGGGGCAATGGTGTGGCATTTTTTTTGCCTTTGGACGGCGGCGTACCAAGCTGCGGGGTGGATGGTGTCCAAGAAACCGCCTGCATGCCTACCGGTAGTTTTGCCAACCTTCTTACCACCGGTGTTTTGGGTTTTATGGCAATTGCATTTGCCGCCACTGGCGCCCGCCAGCCTACCCCCGGCTTCACGGGAAGCGTTTCTGTTTTTACCGGCCCATTAAGCAGGTGCCGGCGGCCCGTTTTTTGCTGTGCAAATACCAGCGCGGGTGCTAGCAGTAGCATTATTAAAGCATAAGTAAGCCTTATCATTATTGGCATGTTTAAGTATTAGTTTTTGCCCATTGTATCATTGTCACAGCCTTCTTACCAGGGGGCTGTTATTGCAGTTTAGCACTGTGAAAGTATAAGCCAAGGGTCGGCTGCGAAATACTCAATTTGTAGTATAGATGATGTTTTGAAATAGCTGCACACTATCTTGGTGCTGCCAACCTAAAATTATGCGAACACGGATAGCCGTTTTAATGTGTATTGTATTTGCGCCGCTGGCACGTATTTGTGGCCAAACACCGCTCGTCGATAGCCTCCGCCGCATGGCCTATGTTGCACCATCTGCATCGCCCCAAAGGTTGAATACACTGTTGCAGTTGTTTGAGCAGCGCAACTCGCTACACCCCGATAGCCTTATGCATTACATTGGGCAGGCGGTGCCCCTGGCAAAGCAGTTGGGAAACGATGCTGCCCTAAAGCAAACAGCGTTATTTAGGTGTTATGCGCTGATGGGTAGGGGGAAAACAGACTCGGCCATTGCTGTGGCCGATGCCCAAATGGCCGTGCTAGAAAAGCTTACCGTACACAGGGAATTGTTTGTGCGATTTGCCATACTGCGTAGTAGGCTGTTTATACGCCAAAATAAACATCGGGACGCTACTAATTTTGCCTTTAGGGCCATTGCTCTAGCCGATACGCTACAGCTGCCCGCCATGCAAATGCAAAGCCGCAACGCCATGGGGCTGGCGCACATGGAGGTGGGCAACAATCGCGAAGCCATCAACTGGTTTCTAAAAGGCATTGGTTTCAGCCCCCGGGGCGATACTTTGGCTTTTTATGAGGTGCTTTGTGCCAACCTTTCAAGCTGCTACAACAACATTGGCAGCTTCGACTCCGCATTTTATTTTGCTAAAACAGCTAAGGCACTGGCTGTATCGCGTCAAAATCTATCTACCCAAGCCAACATTTTAAATATTGAGGCCGATATATTCCTAAACCTGAAGCAGCCAGCCAAGGCCGAAGCTAATTTGGCGCAGGCCCTAGGTATTCGACAGCGCATTGGCGATCTAAATTTTTTGCTGTCCGATATGGCTCAACTGGCATTGCTCTACGCCCAAACTGGTAAAACACCGCAGGGTA
>RDXD01000431.1 GCA_004292575.1 Bacteroidota bacterium | reverse complement strand
TTGAAGGCCAAGGTCGAGGGAAAGGTCAAGGCGCCGCCCTGAGCCTGTCGAAGGCGCCGCCCTGAGCCTGTCGAAGGCGCCGCCCTGAGCCTGTCGAAGCGCCGCCCTGAGCCTGTCGAAGCGCCGCCCTGAGCCTGTCGAAGGGTTGAGGATAAGGTTAAGTTGGCAATGGCCAGTCCGCAGGGCGTGCTGTTTACCCAGGCTAAACCCAACCAAGTTCACGTTACCCAAAAACACATGAGTTGCGCAGCCCCTGGCTCCTCTGCAAATTGCAGATCCGGATATACCGTTTTCTACACCTTGACTTCTTCTTTCGTTTTTCATAAAGAAAAAAGCAAAAAGCACCGGGAATTACGGATTTCTGATTTTCAGCGACTGACATCCCACATCAGACATCCCACATCAGACATCCCACACCAGACATCCCACACCAGACATCCACATCAGACATCCCACATCAGACATCCCACATCAGACATCCCACATCAGACATCCTACATCAGACATCCCACATCAGACATCCCACATCAGACATCCCACATCAGACATCCTCAAATCCTCAAATCATCACATCCTCACATCATCACATCCCCACATCCTCACATCCCCAAATCCCCACATGATCACATCCTCAAATCCCCACATCCCACCACACCATTTCAAAAAATCAAGTACCATTGCAAAAAATTACTCATCAACACAACACCCGCATGAAAAAAATATTAATGATGGCAGGGCTTGCCAGTGTAGCCATCATAACGGCCACTGCACAACCCAAAAAAACACCCCAAGCCGGCACCAAGCCTACTGCAAAGCCAGCGGCAGCTCCCAGCACCCTCAAAAACAGCCTCGATAGCCTCAGCTATGCCATTGGCGTGCTCGACGCCAGCTTTTTTAAGCAGCAGGGCATCGAAAAGCTCAATTATGCCGTTATGATGCAAGCCGTAAAAGCCACCCTCGAAGGCAAACCCACGCTACTACAGCCACAGCAGGCCGACCAAGTACTGCGCACCCAAATGCAAATGGCCGCCACCAAAAAAATACAACCCAACATCAATGCCAGCAATGCATTCTTGGCCAAAAACAAGCAGCGTCCGGGCGTAATGGTTACCGCCAGCGGGCTGCAATACGAGGTTATAAAGTTAGGTACAGGCCCCATGCCCAAAGATACCAACCGCGTAAAAGTGCACTATACCGGCACCTTCATCAGTGGCGAAAAATTCGAAAGCAGCAAAGATGGCGCCGGCCAGCCCATCGAGTTTGCGCTCAACGGCGTAATACCCGGCTGGACCGAAGGCCTCCAACTGATGCCCGTAGGCAGCACGTTCAAGTTTTTTATTCCCTACAATCTTGCCTACGGCGCCCAGGGTTCGCCGCCCACCATACCGGGCGGTTCGGCCCTCGTTTTCGAGGTCGATTTGCTCGATATCGTTTCAGCAGCTACCCCGGCCACTGTACCCGTAGGCGGCCAATAGCCACTGACCTTGCGCCATCACATCTCAAACGCTTCCCCACGCAGGAAGCGTTTGTTTTTTTGGGGCTATCTGCCGCATACCACCATGCAGCCTCAGTTCCGCCCCTTTCGGGCTACGGCCCCCGGCCCCAAAAAATTGCCCCTTGGGGGCCGGGGGCTAAACCCTACAGGCGCGGCAGCCCTTGGGCCTTGGTAATGCTATTGGGCCGGCGGCAGCCGTACACCAGCAGCGGTGGCGTTGCGCCTATGGGCCATTTTGGCTTAGCCACCACCGCCAAACTAAGCTACCAAAGCCCAAGTTGCTGATACGCCCTATTTCTGTGCGGTAGTCATGTAGCAACTTTTGCCGGCAAAGCCTGTAGCACCCTTTGTGCCAAAGCATCCAGATACCATTGATTTTCCCTTCATGGTGCCTAAACCTTGTTCCGGCTAATTGCTGCCAAAAGTCACCGAGAAGTCAACATTGCCCTATTGGTAGGTTACAACGCACTGAATAGCAACCCGCTTTTTAGGTTGCCATAAACTTCGTTAACTTAGCACTCCAACAACATATTCAAATCTTCTATTCAATGTCGTTTACTTAAGCAAGTGGATTGGGAAAATTAAATTCAAACAAACTTTAGCTGGTTGTATCACTCCTTCGGGGTTGTTCATTATAAAAAAGCGCTTTTTTTCTATAATCATGTCACCACTTCGTGGTTGTATTAAGCCCCAAGGGCTAATAGTATTATAGACAGTAGCGTTAATTTTGATGTTAAAAAACCCCGAAGGGATAATATGGTTTCAGCTTAAGTAAACGACATTGATCTTCTATTGGTAAATTTAATTCTTCAAAATGCATTGCCGTAGTAAACAAGGAATATTGTTAGTCGCTTTGGCAGTCCTCGCCATGCTGTCCTGCGCCCCAGACCTTCCTAAAGAGGTATCAACTGCCTACCAAAATCTTCCAGATAAAATTGATTATAACCTGCATGTAAAACCCATCCTGTCCGATAAATGTTTTAGCTGCCACGGACCCGATAAAAACAACCAAAAAGCCGGTCTCCGCCTCGATATTCAGTCGGCGGCCTTTGCCAACCTGCCCGAAAGCCCCGGTAAAGTTGCTATTGACCCGGGCAGTTTGAGTGGTAGTGAATTTTTTCACCGCATCATGTCAAAAGATGCTGAATACAGGATGCCATCACTTAAATCAAACCTGAGTCTTTCGCCAATGGAAAAAGCCATTCTGGTAAAATGGATCGAGCAGGGGGCTAAATATCAACCGCACTGGGCATTTGTAAAACCCTCAAAGCCCACCGTTCCCGAAATAAAAAATAAGGACTGGGTCATTAACCCCATTGATAATTTTATTGCAGATAAACTCGAACAGAAAAAGATGCTGCCTTCCAAACAGGCAGAAAAAGCACTATTGCTGAGAAGAGTTTCATTAGACCTAACCGGCCTTCCCCCAACAATTGAAGAACAGGATAACTTTTTAAGCGATAATTCTCCCAACGCGTATGAGAAACAGGTTGATCGGCTGCTGCAATCACCACATTACGGAGAAAAGATGGCGGTTGACTGGCTGGATATAGCACGGTTTGCAGACTCGCATGGTTATACCGTTGATGCCATTCGGGATATGTCGCCCTACCGGGACTGGGTGATTAACGCGTTTAATAAAAACTTCCCGTACGACAAGTTCATACAATGGCAACTTGCCGGAGACCTAATGCCCGAGCCAACAAAAGAAATGTTGATTGCAACCGCATTTAACCGCAACCATCAGCAAAATATGGAAGGCGGTGTTATTGAAGAAGAATTTCAGGCAGAATATGTGGTTGACCGAATTAATACGGTTGGTGTTGCCATGATGGGTATTCCGGTGGGTTGTGCCCGCTGTCATGATCATAAGTTTGATCCCATTTCGCAAAAAAATTACTACGAAATGTTTAGCTTTTTTAATCATGTAAAAGAAGCCGGCCAAATTTCGTTCGATGGAACAATGCCTTCTCCAACTTTGCTGCTTACAACAGATGAAAAGGAAAAAGTACTCCAGTTCATTAACAACGACATTTCATTACAAGTAAAAAAGATTGATGACATAAAAATGAAGGCCGCCGCTGACTTCGAAAAATGGCTGCATTCAAAAAGTTATCAAAAACTATCTGCCCAAAAAACACCGTCGGCCGGTCTTCAGGCCGAATATCGGTTTGACAATGCCTCCTTAAAAAGCAGCAACAGTGCAAAGCAAACAGGTGCAATGAAACGGGAGCTTGGTGGCTACCCGGGAGAAAAGCCGGTGTTTGAAAATAAGGCGCAAGGAAAAGCATTGGTGCTGGATGGTGATGAATGGCTGGATCTTAGTCCGGCAGGCGTTTTCAGAAAGTCGGACCCCTTTAGTATTCATCTCAGCATGCTTATTCCAAAAGATTTTAAAGAAGGCGTAATCTTTCACAAATGTGTGGCAGAGCGCTTGTACAATTACCGGGGCTATCATTTGTATTTTAAAAATAATAAGCTGGAGTTGCACCTGTCGCATGCTGCACCGTCGAATGCTATTTCAAAAGTTACCAAACAGGATATACCAAAGAACCAGTGGATACAAATAACGATGACCTATGATGGCGGTGGAAAAGCCAATGGGTTGAAATTATTTAGGGATGGAAATGAATTGCAACTGGAGACAACCATGGATCAGTTAGCAAAAGACATTCTATTAAACGGAGCCAATCAGCCCGGCCTGCAGGTGGGTGCCTGGGATCGTGGACTTGGTTTTAAAGGCGGCAAAGTAGATGACATTCTTATCTATAATCGTGCATTAACAGACCTTGAAATAAAAATAATTGATGGACAAACTACCTGGGCAAGTTTTGCCGCAAAATCACCGGAGCAACTTTCCCCACAGGAATTGAACATGCTCAAAGCTTTTTATTTATCCGCAATTAACACCAGTGTGGCCGATGCCCAACTGAAGCTGCAGCAACTTCGAACAACCTTATCGGATTCAACCGAAAATATTCCCGAGCTAATGGTGATGCAGGAAATGCCCCAACCACGCAAAACATTTTTGCTTGAGCGTGGCAATTATGATGCACCCCGAGAAGAAGTGTTTCCCAATACCCCGCCCTCCATACTGCCCTTTCCAAAGGCTTTGCCCAAAAACAGGTATGGGTTTGCACAATGGCTTACCAATCCAAATCATCCCTTGACAGCAAGGGTTGCCGTTAACCGATACTGGCAAAATTTCTTTGGTACCGGTTTGGTAAAAACTACCGAAGATTTTGGCAACCAAGGCGAAATGCCGAGTCATCCGGAATTGCTGGATTGGCTGGCGGTTTCGTTTAGGGAATCTGGCTGGGATGTAAAAAAATTGTGCCGATTGATGGTGTTGTCGGCTACTTACAGACAAGACTCAAAATCAAGCCCTGCCTCCAAATTGCAGGATCCGGAGAACAGGTTGCTATCGCATGGGCCTGCTGTGCGCATGACGGCCGAAATGATTCGTGACAATGCCTTAACGGCAAGCGACCTGCTGAATAAAAAAATAGGCGGCATTAGCGTAAAACCTTACCAGCCCGAAGGCTTATGGGAAATCAACAATAGCACTTACAAGGCCGATTCGGGTGATGCCGTTTACAGGCGCAGTTTGTATATTATTGTTAAGCGCTCCGTACCCAATCCAACCTTATCCACCTTTGATGCCACCTCACGCAGTTATTGCGTAGTGCGCAGGCAAAAAACAAATACGCCATTGCAAGCACTCGTAACGCTGAACGACCCAACATTTATAGAAGCAGCCAAGGTGATGGGGGAACAAATAACCAAGAAAAACAATATCCGAAAGGGAATTACCGAAACCTATAGAAAATTGACCGGTGTAAGCCCGGGCAAAAAAGCGCTTGAATTATTGGAGGCACTGCAATTAAAAGAGCTGCAAAAATTTAGGGCTGATAAAAATAAAACTAAGGGCTGGTTAGCTGCCGGCCAATACAGCATTGATAAAACACTGGAACCGGCAATGGTAGCAGCCAATGCGGTTGTGGCAAGTGTAATTTTAAATTCAGACGCAACACTAACAAAGCGATAAACCATGAGTGATCATCATCATGAACCAATAAGGCCATACATTCCCGAATTTGATGCCTTAAAAAAGGGATGGGACAGAAGAAGTTTTTTAACCAAAACCTCTTTGGGGCTTGGTGCTGTAGCCCTTGGAACCTTGTTGGGCAAGTCACTATTTGGTAATCAACTGGGCCAATTGGCTGCCGGGCAGTCACCTGAAAATCTAGAGGCAGAAATTCTTAGGGCACTGCCACATTTTGCACCAAAAGCAAAGCGGGTAGTGTACTTGTTTATGAGCGGTGGGCCTTCGCAGTTTGAAACCTTTGATTATAAACCCAAGCTGGTAGATATGTTTGGGCAGCCGCTTCCCGATTCTGTAAGACAAGGACAGCGGTTAACCGGCATGAGCGGTAGCCAAAGTATTCTGCCCATTGTTCCTTCCATTTTTAAATTTAATAAGCACGGGCAATCGCAAACATGGGTAAGTGAATTGTTGCCTTATACTGCCGAAGTGATTGACGAATTGTGTGTCTTGAAATCTATACATTCCGAGGCCATTAACCACGACCCCGCCATTACTTTTTTTCAAACGGGAAACCAGTTACCCGGCAGGCCTTCAATAGGATCATGGATAAGTTATGGCCTTGGTACAGACAATGAAAATCTGCCTTCTTTTATTGTGTTGGTTTCAAAAAATGCAGCCAAAGATCAACCGCTGTATGCCAGGCTGTGGGGCAATGGCTTCCTCGCGTCCGAACACCAAGGTGTACAATTCAGAGAGGGGAAAGACCCTGTTTTGTTCTTGGATAACCCCGAAGGATATGATGGCGCAGACCGAAAAGAGATGCTGGATTACCTGTCGCAATTAAACAAAATGCAAAATGAAGTAAATGCCGACCCGGAAGTAGAGGCGCGCATTGCGCAATATGAAATGGCTTACCGCATGCAAACCTCCGTTCCGGAAGTAATGAATATATCCGATGAACCGGAAGAAGTGTTTGAAATGTATGGTCCGGATAGTAAGGATCCCGGAACATACGCAGCCAATTGTATTTTAGCAAGAAAGCTATTGGAAAAAGATGTAAAGTTCGTACAACTGTATCACCAAGGCTGGGACCATCACGGTGGGCTACCCGGGGGTATGAAACAACAATGCAAAGCCACCGATCAGCCAACCGCAGCCCTCATCAAAGATTTAAAACGAAGAGGTTTGCTGGAAGATACACTGGTGATATGGGGTGGTGAATTTGGCAGAACGGTATATTCACAGGGAAAACTATTGCCCGATAATTATGGCCGCGATCATCATCCCCGCTGCTTTACCATGTGGATGGCAGGGGCTGGTGTAAAACCCGGAATCAGTTACGGCGAAACCGATGACTTCAGTTATAATGTGATAAAAGATCCCGTTCATGTGCACGATTTTCAGGCAACTCTAATGCACCTGATGGGAATAGACCATGAAAGGTTTACCTATAAATTTGAGGGCAGGCGTTTCCGCTTAACCGATGTACATGGGAAAGTGGTGAGGGATATTTTAAGTTAATGAGGGCAAGAAAAACCATATCTGTCCATGGCATGAGAACTATGCAGCACCCACAAAACAAACCGCCGCTTACATGATGTTACTCGATATAACCACTTTTTTTGGCCGCCTTCATCCATTGTTGGTACACCTGCCCATTGGTTTTTTGTTGATGGCGGTTCTTTTTGAAATATTGTCCTATTTTAGAAAGTATCAGTATCTCCACGCGGCCGTTTCATTTATTTTACTAATGGGTTTTATTGCTGCAATAGCTGCAGGCACTTGTGGTTTTATACTGTCGCTTACTGGCGATTATGACTTGGTCAATCTAAACAATCATAAAATTGCAGGCATTTTGGTGGCCATTATTTCGGGCTTGCTGTATTTATTTACTACCAGCCGGGCTAAAAAACTCATACCCATCAACCGAAAGGTGTTTTCTTCCTTCTTTATCCTCCTTTTTGTTTTGCTATCGTTTACGGGGCACCAGGGTGGCAATCTTACGCATGGCAACAATTATCTTTCACTAAAAACCCTACAGCAGCGGGAACAGAAAAAACCCACGTCTGTTGATGAAGCCCTCCTTTTTGAAGATATTGTTCAGCCGCTGCTGCTAATGCGCTGTGCCCAATGCCACCGCGAGGGGAAAATGAAAGGCGAATTATCTCTCGAAACATTGGCGGGTATGTTGAAAGGAGGCAAAAGCAGACCTGCTATTGTGGGTGGAAAATTGCATGAAAGTGAGCTCTACGAGCGGATTACGCTTGACCCGACTAACGAAAAATTTATGCCGACTGACGGAAAAACGCCTTTAACAAAAGGCGAAATTGCAATCATAAAATGGTGGATAGAGAAAGGGATGGCCATGGATGGGAAAAAAATAGCGGATATAAAAAATGCGGAAGAAATTAAACCCCGTGTAGCGGCATATTTAGGACTTGGATCAATTGGAGATGGTGGCGAAATGACTGCAAATTCTGGCATTGAAATCAATCAGGATATTCCGCAAAATATAAACAGCGCACTGGTAGATAGCCTTAGAAAAGCTGGTGTACAAGTGCGGGTGATGCAGCACAAACCGGTAATGCTGGATGTTACCTTGCCAAGCGGCATGGGTAATCAGTTGCCAGCCATTAGGGTCAACCTAAAAGCCATTGCAAAAAATGTAATTTGGCTAAATCTTTCCAACAATGGATTGACGGAAAAGGAACTCGAATTCCTACCACTAATGACCAATCTTGAAAAACTCCGGCTGGAGAAAAATCCTGTTACCGATGGTATAAGCAATCAATTGGCAGGATTACAACACTTGGAAGCAGTGAATCTAAACGAAACAAAAATCACCAAAGCTGGATTGGAAAAAATAAAACAGTTGCCTAATTTAAAAAGGATATATAGTTGGCAAACATTGGCGGAATAAGGAAGTAAATTAACCAGTATCAAGTATTCCTAACGGCCCTGCGCTAGGCGTTCGTGTGAGATTTCAGGGCACAGAACTGTCAATCCAGCACAAAAGTTGTTTTGAAAAACTACACTTGAATTCATGCACGTCGTCCCGCATGACGTCAAACGCATGTTGCTGGATGCCCCTCTGTCTTTCAGGGTATTTTCAATTTTCAAAGGAATTAAAATGATGTCTTAAATAGTTTGCCACAGTCGTCTTTATCATGTAACTCCATTATGATTTCTTCCTTAGTAAACATGATTGGTTCATCATTTTCATCTCTTGGAAGGTCGTCTTTAATTATACTTAAAATATATTGGATGTTATACTTGGTGCAATATTCTCTTATCAACTTGAGAAAACGAATACGTATTTTATTCTCTTGATTTGAAAACACATCATCGTGATACACAAACTTGAAATAAGATTCACTTGAATATTCAGCTAATATTGCTAAATCAAATGCAACACAGAGCATTTTTCTGTATGTATTCCCGTCTCCCTTTTTGGTTTCCCCGACACGATAGCCATATTCAACATTATTGTTTGAGTTTTTCGAAATGGAAATAATTGCTGGGTAATTTAAAATTGCTTGGGCAAATTCAGAAAAATAATTTCTAACTCTGATATACTTCGGATTGCTTGAGGTGTTATCAATTATAGCCGACAATTTTTGAACCGCTACTCTTAGCTCATCGCTTAACCCGTCTATTTCAGATTTTTTGGATTCAATAATTCGTATAGAATCTAATTGAGCTTCATGTCTAGTTATCTCGTGTTCAAGTCCAATCAATTCGTTTTGATACTCTTTTAGTTTTTTAATTATAGAATTGTCTTGAATTACTTCTCTGAATTTTTCCTTTTCCTTGTTCAGACTTAAAAGGGAAAGTTTTACGTCCCGTAATTTTTCAGTTTTCTTTAAGAGCGTTTCCTTTAAAAGGTCTCTTCGTTCTACTGTAATTTGTTTATTAAATTCAATTAGGTCTTCATAAGACTTTGCGAGTTGGTCGGGGAAATGAAGCTGCACTTCTCCAAATACTTCCTTGATTAATTCAAAGTCAAAACTAAAATCACTTTTTAGTGATTCAGTTATTTTTTTTATTTCGAATAGTAAGTTGTAGGAGTGCTTGTTTAACTCTCCAATTTTAGTTTCTATTTCATCAACTAACTCAACGATTACTTTGTTGTCCTGATTGTAAAAATTTAAACCGTCAAGTTCTTGAATTTTATCTCGCTTTGCTTTGGTCAAAACTTGAATAAATCCTTCCACCTCGTCTTTCTGATTTGACTTGATATTAAAACCTTCTTCCTGCTCGCTAATAACTCTGTTTTTCTGTTTTATCTCGTCTTCGATTTTATATTTGTCAGCAACAGAAGAGCTATCAAAGCCTAACAGTGAAAACATAAAGGTTTTCCATTTGCTCTCGCCTCCCTTAAATTTACTTAGCTTAAACAAGTCAGCATAATCTCCATCATCAGGCACACGTAGTGAATAACTAATTAAATCTCTATAATCTAATTCAGGATTTGCTTTGATGTAATCAAAATTCAAATATTCATTAAGTTTTTCTTTGGCCGCATCTATTGTAATGTTTTCAAAGTCCCAAGAATTAGGAATTTCAAAATCAGAAATGCTGCTTGCTGATAGTTTAAGTGAAACTCTTGAACTATCAGCAACAGTCCTCTTAATTGTGAGATATTGATTTGAGTTAAGGATAATTTCTAAGTAAAATTCGTATCCATTAAACTTGAGAACATTCGTTTCTATATCTTTTGTTGATGTGAGAAAATATTTACTTGGAGTATCAACTCCTGATAATTTTTTCAGAAGCAAAAAGTCCAGAATCTTAATAAATTTTGTTTTACCGATTGAATGAGAACTTTTGTCATTCTCCTTGGCTTTAACATCAGCAATAATCACATTCAAACCAAGATTAAACTCGGTGTTGTGAAATGCCTTATTGCTGTAAAGTTTACTAAGTTTCATTTTCTTATTGTGAAGGAGTAAATAGAACTGTTGTATTCAATTTTGTCAAGCAAGAAGAGAAAGTTCAAGGCATAAGGGAAAATATTTTTTGAATCATCGCCAAGCATTTTATGAACTTCTTTTTCAAGTTCGTCATAAGTCAAAATATTAATTTTTTGCAATGCCCGAATTATTGATGCACTCACATTAATAACGGAGTTTTTTAAGTCAAAATATTTGTCTGGTGTTATCATGGCTTATTTTCTCCTATGTCGCATTGGAAATACATGAAGTGAAGTAAAATTTGTAGCGTTCTTCTTTCAGCTAATAGTTGGGGAACTTGTTCTTTGCAAATGTTTCCTATCGTTTCAAAAATTTGGTCAAATTCTTCAAAGTCAGCTCGTTTTACTAAGATTGTTTTTTGCAAGTCAGTTGTTATGTTATAATAAATCTTTTTGAAATTTCTATTTTCAAACTTCTCCAAAAATTTTGCAACCTGTTCAAAGAAGGGGAGTGACTCTTGTTGAATTAATTTTATGTAACCTTCGCTAAGATTGTTGATTCTGTTTTTCTGTGGAAAATCTGTCCTGTGAATGCTTTGAATTGAAACGGAAATATTTTTAATCAAATCTGGATTTTGACTTGAAAACTCTTCAAGGACTTTTGCAATATCGTGAGGTGTTATGTCTTCTATGAAATTTCCTTTCAATTTGTAAACATTATTCTCTAAAATGGAGAGTATTTTTTTCTGCTTCTCCTTATTGTAAGATTGCTTTTCAATTTCATCAAATAAATCCTGAATATCTAAAATGTTTTTGCTTTTGTCAAAAGTATAAAAGCCTTTGGTGTCAAACTCTGCTGTGTACTTCTTCTTGCTTGTTGTTATTAAGAAAAAGTGGGTAGGGTATGTTTGGTAAATCTTGTGTTTAATATTAATTTTAATCTTTTCCTTAATGTATTTTGAGTCGTCTGTTGCTGTTACTGAAATTCCGATTCCCTTTTTATCGTCTCCTAGATCAATCGCAGGAAAGTTTGGTTTTATTGTATTGAGATTAATGAGGTTCCATTCGAAAATCTCATTCAAAACCTGACATGATAAATCTTCATTTGTCTTGTTGACATCGTTATACTGTGAGGACGAACTCAACTCGGTAAACATCCTCCAGTATGTAAGTTGCTGCCTTATTTTATAGTTGAGTTGAAGATTTTCCATTGGTTGCAAATATAGTTAAAGAAGCAAAATATTTTTATTATGCCAGCAGTTTAGTCAGTCTGCTATTAAGTCTAAGATTGTTCGCTTAATTTTAGTCAGTTTCATTTTGGCTGAGTCGTCATAGGGTTTCCGGTAACAATAACATACAAAACGGGAATTCAACACGGTTAGGTAATGGCCCTGTCGAGGTGGGTGTAGCCGCCATCTACATAAATCAGCTGCCCGGTGGTATGGCTCGATTTTGTGGACAGCAGAAAGCTTACCATGGCGCCAATCTCGTGTACCGTGGTCATTCGTTTTTCCAGCGGAATTTTACGGGTTATTTCTGCCAGCTTTTCTGCGGGGTTATCAAAGGTCTGGATCCATTTGTCGTAAAGTGGAGTATAACATTCGGCTACAATTACCGCATTTACCCTAATGCCATAGGGCAACAGTTCCACCGCCCATTCGCGGGTTAGCGCATTGCGCCCACCGTTTGAGGCAGCGTAGGCGCTCGTTCCGCCCTGCCCGGTATCGGCCGTTTTGCTGCCAATATTTACAATGGCGCCTTGGCTTTGTTTCAAGTACGGGAGCGCATGGTGCACACATAGGTAGTAGTGAATCAAATTTTTGTGCAGCGATGCAACAAACGCTTCGTAGCTGCCCTGTTCAAGGCCCACCCCATCATTTACGCCGGCATTGTTTACCCAGCCATCTATGTGGCCGTACTTTTCAGCAACTGCAGCCACCCCTGCGGCACAACCCTCGGGGGTGCTTAGCTCCGCCACCACCTGTTCGGCATGGCCACCGCCGCTCTTAATGGCAGCTACAGCCAGTTCGTTGTCGGCCTGGTTGCGCCCAATTATTACAGGCAAGGCCCCTTCGGCGGCCAATGCTTCCACAATGCCCAGCCCAATGCCCTTAGCAGCACCTGTTACCGGAATCACTTTGCCCTTTAGTTGTAAGTCCATACGGTTATCTTAAATTGTAAAATTTTGCTGCGGTGTTGTACCAAATATCCTGCTGTTCGGCTGCCGATAGTTTTTCCACCCACAGCCCTACCGATGCCACCACCGCATTGTAAGAGGCCGCCACCAGGCAAACTGGCCAATCAGTACCAAACATTAGCCTTTGCGGGCCAAATGCCTCAAGCACTACATCCATATAGGGCCATAGCTGTTCGTTGGTCCAACTTGTCCAGTTGGCTTCGGTTACCAGGCCCGAAATTTTGCAATACACATTGTCGGCCTGTGCCAAAGCCCGCATATCTTGGGCCCAGGTTTTTAGCGCGCCTGCTGCAATGTAAGGCTTGGCCAAATGGTCTATTACAAAAGGCTGGTTGGGCAAAGCTTGCACCAATTTTAGCGCAGCTTTCATTTGTGGTGGCTTTATCAAAATATCGTAGGTAAAGCCATACCGCTGTAGCGTCCCAATGCCTGCAATAATCTCCTTCTGGGCCAAAAAGTCGTCCGCTTCCGCCTGTGCTATATGCCTAAAGCCCTTAACAATGGTTGCCGAAGTCAACTTTTCAAGCTGCTCGGCCAAATCGTCCGCCTGTAGGTCCACCCAGCCCACAATGCCCTTTATAAACGGGCTCGCCGCGGCCAAGGCAAGCATAAATTGATTTTCCTCCGACTCCTGATCTACTTGCACCAGTACCGTACCCACCACGCCGTTGGCATCTAGCGCCGGCTGCAAATCGCTGGGGACAAAACTGCGCTGTATAGCCCGCATTGAATCGTCAATCCAAGCGTGTTTTTGGGCATTGTAGCGCCAGCAGTGGTGGTGCGCATCTATTTTTTTCATAACGTGCAGCCGTTGGGTTAAAAGAAACTACCGCTGGGTGCGGTAGGTATTAATTGTTGCAAACCGGTGTTGTTGGTAAAAATGGTGTGGCCTGCCCGAAACTGGCCCAAGGCAGGAAATCCCTTATCGCTAGAACAAGTATCGTCCGAAAGCATTTTAATGGCTTACAGTTGAAATATTTTTTCCATCAGCTGCCATTTTTGCCCAGCTGCCACACCGGGCAGCGCCTGTTGATAATGCCACATCATGGCTTCCCACTCTTGTACTTTTGGGTTTTCGGCATCGGCAGCACGCTTGGCATCAAAACTAAATGTGGCGTCGGTATCCATAATCATAAACAACCGGTTTTGCCACCGGTAAATCTGCATGTTGGTAATGCCCGCCATGCTAATGCTGTCAAGTATTTCGGGCCACACCTGTTTGTGGTAGGCTTCGTATTCGGCTATAAGTTGGGGATTGTCCTGCAAATCGAGCAGCAAACAATATCGGTTGGTGGGCATGTGTAATTTTTTTAATTAGTGAACCGCCGACAGCCCATTTTCTACCCTTGGGGCCCGCAAAGCAAACCACACAATGGGCACAAAACAAATGAGCGGTACGATATAGGCAATTTGAATGCTATACAAATCGGATACCCGGCCCATAATAACAGGCATTAAGGCGCCACCGGCTATGGCCATTATAATTAGCGAAGAACCAAGTTTGGTTTGGCCGCCCAAACCCACAATACCCAGCGAAAAAATGGTAGGAAACATGATGGAGATAAAAAAACACACCCCAATAAGTGCATACAGTGCAAACTGCCCGCCTAGCGTGATGGCCAGTGCCAACAGCACCACACATGCTATGCAATACAATACCAACAGCCGTGCAGCAGCTACAAACTGCATAAAATATGTGCCTGCAAAGCGGCCTACCATAAACGCCAGCAATGCCAGCGAGAGGTATAAAGCAGCCGTTTTTTCGTCTATTTGAGCAGCTTTGCTGGCAAAGCGGATAAAAAAGCTGGTAATACACACCTGCGCGCCCACGTAAAAAAACTGGGCCAGCACGCCCCGCATCAAGTTAGCTTGCTTAAAAATAGACCTGCTTCGGGCATCGCCATTTGCAGCTGCCGGTGCAGATGGTTTATTCAAATCGCTGAAAATGGTACCACTTGCTGCCTCCGCATCAATCACTTCTGCGGCGGGTTCCTGTATTTCGGGCAGTGCCGATTTCCACACCACCAGTGCCAGCAACAATACCAACCCGGCTATAACCAGGTAAGGCACTTGCACGGTAGCAGCCTCAGATTGTAGCAGTGCCTCGGCGTCCGCCGGGTTCATGGCCGCCAATTGTGCATCGGTAATTTCTTTGCCCGAAAGAATAAAAATGCCGCCCAGAAACGGGGCCAGCGTGGCCGCCAGTCCATTGAACGACTGCGAGAAGTTTAGCCGTTGGGTGGCGGTTTCAGCACTTCCCAGCACGGTGATGTAAGGGTTAGCCGCAGTTTCCAGGAAAGTAAGGCCGCTGGCAATAATAAACAGCGCCAGCAAAAACAGGCCAAAGGTTCGGGCCGAGGCCGCCGGATAAAACAGCAGGGCGCCAAACGCAAACAGCAATAAGCCTATAATGATGCCCGACTTATACCCCCATTTCTTCATGGCAAACCCCGCCGGGAGCGCCATTACAAAGTAGCCTATAAAAAAAGCACTGTCAATAAAAGCCGATTGCAAATCGGTAAGCCTACACGCTTTTTTTAGGTGCGGTATTAAAATGGGATTAAGGTTGTGCGCCAATCCCCACATAAAAAAAAGCGCAGTAATTAGTATGAACGCGGGCATTAATTTCTTGGTGGTAAGCATCATGTTCCAATCGTTTTAATGGTGTAATACTGGTGGCGTTTAGAAGCCGGGGCGATGTAGATAACCACATCGGTTGCAATAGTATCCAAAATAGTTCGTTTTTTTACATTTGCAGTTGCAGCAAAAAAACAGGACTTCATTCAGTTTTGGGCATACCATATATTCACATTCCCGCCATGGCCAGCTGCACCAACCTAAGGCATTAATAACAGATCCAATTGGCAGCAAAGTAGCGCAACCCACATGGGGTTAAGGTTAAGGTCGAGGCGCCGCCCTGAGCTTGTCGAAGGGTCAAGCCCGCCCGGACGACCTGGTCGGACGGGGTTAAGGCGTCGCCCTGAGCTTGTCGAAGGATTGAGGCTAAGGCGGTGCCCTGAGCCTGTCGAAGGCGCCGCCCTGAGCCTGTCGAAGGGTTAAGGCCCAGCGTTTAGCAGTCTGACTCTCGTTGTAGCGTGCATTTAGCCCTGAAAGGGCGCAATCTACCAGCGAGGCGATATCGCCCC
>RDXD01000430.1 GCA_004292575.1 Bacteroidota bacterium | reverse complement strand
CGCAAATACAGCGGGTAAACATTTCATATTCGTCATACACATTAAGTTAACAGTACTGCTCCATTCAAAACAACATGGCCTCGTGGTTATGGCGGTCAAAGTACAGCAACACATACTCGCGCAGCAGGTCTTCTTGGGCTTTTAGGCTTAGCTCTTCAAATGGTTTTGCCTGTGCAAAATGTGGCCATCCATCGGCATCCACATGCGTTTTTACAAAGTAGCCGCCAGGCTGTAGCAAGCTGCACACCGCCACATGCATCAGGTCTTGCTTTTGTTCTTTTGTAAATTTAATGTCAAATTTATCGGCCTCCTGAATACCAATTAAAAACAAGATTGTCTCCATATCGGGCTTCTTACCAAATTTCTCTACCAGCTCGGCCTCCAGATTCCACCAGCGGGTTTGTAAGTCGTCGTTTACATTCATGATGCCGCAAAAATAACACCCCTACCAACCAAAGCCGATAGTTTTTTAACCCGCGTAGAGCGCAGGTAGCCCACGGTTTGCCGTTATATTTGCCCGCCCCCAATGGGCATTTGTGCTATGATTGACATAAAATTGATACGAGAAAACGCAGATTTTGTAAAAGAGCGGCTAAGCCACAAGCAGTTTAAAACGCCTGAAACGGTGGACCAAATTTTGCAAATAGACGAGCAGCGCAGAAAACTGCAACAGGCGCTTGATGTGGTACTTAATGAAAGTAATGTAGCAGCCAAATCTATTGGCAGCCTAATGCGCGAGGGCAACACTGACGGCGCCGAAGCACTAAAAATGGCAGTAGCGGGACTAAAACAGCAGGAAAAACAAATAAAAGAACAGTTGGCTGCCGCCGAAACGCAGCAGCAAGCGTTGGCCATTCAATTGCCCAATTTGCCCCATGCCCTTGTGCCAGCGGGTGCCAGCGCACAACAAAATGAGGAGGTAAAGCAGGGTGGCCGCATGCCAGCCTTGCCCCAAGGGGCAGCACCGCACTGGGAGCTGATAAAAACCTATGACCTTATAGATTTTGAAACTGGTGCCAAAATTGCCGGCAGTGGCTTTCCGCTGTACAAAGGCAAGGGGGCCAAGCTACAGCGCGCCCTGGTGAGCTATTTTTTAGATTACAACATTGCAGCAGGCTATACCGAATACAGCCCGCCGTATATGATAAATGCCGACAGTGCCTTTGCCACCGGCCAGCTACCGGATAAAGAAGGACAAATGTACCACATGGAAGCCGACAGCCTATATATGATACCCACTGCCGAGGTGCCGGTAACCAACGTGTACCGCGATGTAATGCTAAAGGCCGAGGACCTTCCAATACGCATGACGGCCTACAGCCCTTGCTTTAGGCGCGAAGCCGGCAGCTTTGGCGCACAGGTAAGGGGGCTTAACCGGGTGCACCAGTTTGAAAAGGTGGAAATAATTGAACTGGTAGAGCCACAGCACAGCATGCAAACCTTGGATGCTATGGTGGCGCACGTGGAGCAATTGCTACAAAACCTTGAGTTGCCCTACCGCATTTTGCGGCTATGTGGTGGCGATATGGGCTTTGCCAGCGCCATTACCTACGACTTTGAGGTGTTTAGTGCGGCCCAAGAGCGCTGGCTGGAAGTGAGCAGCGTTTCCAACTTCGAGAGTTTTCAAGCCAACCGCTTAAAGTGCCGCTACAAAAATGCCGAGGGTAAAACACAGTTGGTGCATACCTTAAATGGCAGCAGCTTGGCACTACCGCGTATTGTGGCTGCCCTGCTCGAAAACAACCAAACACCCAGTGGCATTGCGCTGCCCCAAGTTTTGCATAGTTATTTTGGCAGCGGCGTTATCAGTTAACCCGCTTTTAGTAGGCTACAAAATCAAAAGCTATGGCCATAAAAAAAAGACCGCTCTCAGTTTGAGCGGTCTTTTTTAATATTTAAACATTGTACCAGTTAGTTGTATCCAGGGTTTTGTTCTAAACCGGGGTTAATGTTGCGCTCACGCAAGGGAATAGGGAAGGTCAAACGATTGTTGTCCCAAGCAAGACCGTCAACCGATTGGCGTAAACGCTTAGCATCCCAAATGCCCTGACCTTCAAAGGCAAGTTCCAACTCACGCTCCGCCAATATGTTGGCTAAGGTTGGGTTGTCTATACGCGCCAAGCCTGCTCTGGCTCTGGTACGGTGCAGGTCATCGGCCACGGTGGCACCAACGCTGGTACCCAACCTAGAGTTGCACTCCGCCCTTACAAGGTAAGCTTCGGCTAAGCGTAGCACTTTTACATTTCTGTTGTTATCACGCCATTTGCCTACCCGGTGAAAACCATTTTCGAAAAAGAACAGGGCGGCACGGGCATCGCCAGCGGTGTACTTGTTCATGTGCTTGGGGTTTACCTCAATATCGCCATCGCGGGCTCCGTAGGTACCGGTACTAAAGAAGCTAAAGCAGCTGTTTGTGCCAGCCACTAGATTCACCTGTATGGTAAAAAGATCTTCGGTAGTGTTGGTGCTGTTGTTAAAAGCACCCGCATAAGCCGTTACCAAACGCTGGTTTACGCCAGTAGCAGCTACAATAGCACGGTCAGCAGCATCGCGGGCTTCGGCAAATCTGCCTTGCTGTAAATAAACGCGGGAAAGCAACAGAGCAGCAGACTGCTTGGTGAAATACACACCATTGGTTGGCGGCAACTGAGCTTCTGCTTTTATTAAATCGGCGATAACTTGGGTATAAACCGCTTCTACACTGGCGCGAGGCGCACGATAGAATTCTGACTGGGGAGCCGATGGACCAGGGCCAACAAATAGCGGCACGCCCTTTAACGCCGTGGTATTGCCTGCTATGTACGGCTTTTCACCAAACAGTTTTACCAATTCGAAGTAGCTAATGGCCCGCAAGGCCAAGGCCTCGCCTTCTACTTTAGCACGCTCGGAAGCTTTTACCACGCCTAAGTTGGCCAAGATGTTGTTTGAATTAAATATAACCCGGTAGCAATCGCGATAAGTAGCAAAAACGTTGCTGTTGTTTACCAATATGCCCTTGGTGATGATTTGGCGAGGCTCGTTAAACGTACCTACCCAGTTTAGTTCGCCATCGCTTGCCAGCAGTTCGCTCATCCAAATAACATCCGAACCATAAAATGCGGCGGCACCTAGGGCAGCATAATTCCCGACCAAAACGCCCTTTAAGCGGGCTTCAGTTGAAAACACCACCTCCGATTCTAGAGCATCGGGGTTGGCTAGATTCAGCTTTTTTTCGCAAGCTGTACCTAAGACCGCAGTGGCAGCCATTAGGTAGAAATATAGTTTCTTCATTAGTGTAATCTTTTTGTTTTAATTAAAACCCAATGTTTAGTCCAAATACTACGCTTTTAATTTGTGGAGCGGCATAAAAGTCGCTGCCCTGATTTACGTTACCCGAGCGGTAATCCGTATTTACTTCGGGGTCCCAACCAGGATAATCGGTAAAGGTTAAAAGGTTAACCGCGGTTGCATAGAAACGAGCCGATTGCAAACCAAGTTTGGTCATCAGTTTTGCAGGCAGCGAGTAGGCTAAACTTAGGTTTTTAAGGCGCACATAAGATGCATCGTACACATAGCGGCTGCTGATGTTGATGGCGTCAGCATTGCCATCGAGCCATCCTAGGCGGGCCTGCGGCACCATCGTTACATCGCCTTTCTGCTTCCATGCGCCAAGCTGGTCGCGGGTCTGGTTGTCGAACCAGTCAAAACCTGCACTCATAAAGCCGCCGGCACCATCTTGTACTTGGTTGCCAAATACACCCTGAAACAACACACTCAATTCCAAACCTTTCCAGCTTACGGTATTGTTGATGCCGCCTATCCAATCGGGGTTAGGATCGCCCACCACCATTTTCTCGGCTTCATCGTAGAAACGGGTGGTTCCACCGCCGGTTTTTACATACACAGGGTCGCCGTTGTCAGGGTTAGCACCCAAAAATTTAGGCGCCCAAAAAACACCAAGTGGTTTTCCAACGATGATGGCGTTAGCAAAACGGCTGTCGGCAGGCAAAATCTCTTGCTGGTCACCATCGAGTTTGGTAAGCTTGTTACGGTTATTGGCTAGGTTAAAGCTCGTGCTCCAACGGAAATTTTTTCCACTTACGTTAACGGTATTCAAAGTAAATTCTACACCCTTGTTGGTCATGCTACCAATGTTGCCAAACACAGCCTGTGTGCCGCTGGTAGCGGGTGTGGGCGTGTTTAAAAGCATGTCGGTAGTGAGTTTCTCGTACCAATCAATTTCGCCTGTAATACGGTTGTTAAACAATCCAAAGTCTAAACCTACTGACAGCGAAGCGGTGCTTTCCCAACGCAAATCGTCGTTGCCAAAGCGTGAAATTCTTAGCCCGCCAGCGTTGCCGTAGGTGCCAGGTCCATACTGTGTGGTGGCATCATAAAAGCCGATACCAGAGTTGTTACCTGTAGTGCCATAACTTATGCGGGGCTTCAAAAAGCTCAGGAATTTAATGCCCTTCATAAAGTTTTCCTCGGTCATAATCCAGCCTAGTGAACCGGCGGCAAACACGCCACTTTTTGAATTGCTACCAAAGCGTGAGTCGGCATCTAAACGTACACTGCCACTCAACAAGTATTTGCCGGCATACGAATAATTAAGTCTGCCAAAACCCGACACAAGGTTGTTGCGGGCAAAAGAACCCTCAGCCGTTGCAGGTGTAACAGTATTGCCAACAGTTTTGAAATAGCTGTCCGCAAAATCTTCGCCAATGGCCTCGGTAAAGCGCTCTTCCAGATTCTCGAATGCAAAACCTGCGGTTACGTCGTATTTGTGGTTCGACTTGTAAGTACCCGCATAGGTAAGGTAGTTATTGGTCATCCAACGGGTATTTCTAAACCAGTATTCCGAACTCTGACCTGTTCCGCCAGCAGCAGCAGCACCAGTAAGGGTGCGTGGGCCCCAATAGCGGGTTTCATTTTGAATAATCATATCCAAGCCCAAATCGGTATGCAAGGTTAAGCCCTTAGCCAAGTTGATATTTGCATAAATAGAGCCTTGGTTTCTAAAGCCTTCTGTGCGGTTGATGCCGCTTTCAAACTCAATAAGAGGATTGTAATAGGTGGCTACGGGGCGGTCGAAAAGTAGGCCCAAACTGTCCCTAATGGGTGTGATGGGTGCCAATGCCACCGCTTGCATGGGTGTACTAAAAGCGTTGTCATCGGGTACCCTGTTGCGAGTAATCTTACTAAGATTTGAAGTAATACCAATTTTCAGCCAGTCGTTTACCTGATTATCGAGGTTAATGCGGGCACCCATGCGCCGAAAACGGTTGGTAACCAAAATACCGTTTTGGTCATTAAGGTTGGCCGCTATAAAAAACTTGGTCTTATCGTTGCCACCCTGTGCACTAATGTCAAACTGGCTTACCGGGGCATCTTGAAAAATTGCATCTTGCCAATCCGTGTCCACCAAAGCAGCACCCGTTTCGGCTGGGCGCCAATCTTTACCACCTCTAAAAGGCCTAAAGCCTGAGTAGCGGTCTAAACGTGTATTGATGAGGTTATTAAAAAATGTGTATGCGGCAGGCAAATCGGCGAAGCCGTTGGCATTGTTTCCACCATCGGGACGCATGTGATACTCTGCGGCACCGCGGCCTGCTTGGCGCAATAAGCTAATGTACTCTTGAGCATTCAAAAAATCGCGCCTATTGGTGGGCTCGTTCATGCCATACTGGGCGCCTACATTGAAACGGGTTTTACCGTTGCGTCCGCGCTTTGTGGTAATTAAGATAACCCCATTGGCCGCCCGGCTACCATAAATGGCACTTGAAGCGGCGTCTTTGAGTATTTCAAACGATTCCACATCGTTAAAATTGATATCGGCGGTAGAGGAGCCAACGGCACCACCAGCCAAGGGAATACCATCCACAACATACAGTGGCTGGTTGCTGCCGTTTATAGAGGTAGCACCGCGAATGCGAACCTTAATGCCATCGCCAACTTTACCATTTTGGCTTTCCACAAACACACCGGCAGCCCTGCCTTGCAGTGCTTGGTTTAGGTTGGGAACAGGCATGTTTTGTACATCGGCACCTTTTACCCTGGCCACTACGCCTGTTATTTCACGCTTTACCGATGTACCATAACCTACAACCACAACCTCATTGAGGGAAGATGCAGATAGACCCATGGACACGTTGATTACGGCACTGGTAGCGTCAACTTCCTGATCGGCAAAGCCAATGGAAGAAAACAACAGGGTATTGGTTCCCTTGGGTAATGTAATGGTAAAGGTACCATCGTTGGCAGTGGCTGTGCCAGAAGTTCTACCCTTGATACGTACCGATACGGCCGGTAGTGGGGTGCCATCCTTAGAGTCAGTTACCTTTCCGGTAACCGTTTTTTGGGCGAATACCGCGCTACAAAGCAGCAGCAAAACGCCTGTCATGAAGACATGGATTTTTCTCATAATTGTTATTTGCAGTTTACAGTTGGGTCAAAGATAACCGTTTGCAATTATTTAACAAACATTTATTGCAGAAAAATTTTTCCTGCACACGCAAAAGTTTCGCACAAATGTTTGTGAGAAACGGGAGATTTAGCGTTTAAATGGCCAAAAAATGCCTACTGCCGCCGATTATTGTAATATATAAAATATTGTAATAAGGTAACGATGCTGGCCACAGCCGCCACCACATACGTTAGTGCCGCCCACTTTAGGGCGTCCCTAGCCTGGCTAGACTCGGCTCCGCGGGTTATGCTGCTGCCGTTGAGCCAAGCCAATGCACGGCTGCTGGCATCAAACTCAACCGGCAACGTAATAATGGAGAAAACCGTGGTAACTGCAAACAGAATAATGCCACCCAATAGTAGCGAGGGAAAGGTATTGATAAGCACAATGCCGGCCAACAACACCCACTGCACCGCCATGCTGCTAAACTGCACAATGGGCACCAAATTGCTGCGCATTTGCAACCATGGGTAGCGGGTGGCGTGCTGCACCGCGTGCCCGCACTCGTGGGCGGCCACGGCAGCCGCGGCTACCGATATGCCATTGTACACGTCGGGGCTAAGGTTAACCGTTTTGTTGGCGGGGTTATAATGATCGCTAAGGAAACCCTGCGAGGGCAGCACCTGCACATCGTAAATGCCGCTTTCCTTTAGCATTTTTTCGGCCACCTGCTTGCCCGATAGGCCCGAGGACAAGCGCTGCTTGCTGTAAGCGGCAAACTTGCTTTTCAACATCATTGACACCAGCATGCTGATGCCGGCAAAAATTATTGATACCAAATAAATGCTGTTCATGGCAATACAATTAAAGGCAAACCCGGCGTGGGCATGACCATTAGAATGGCTAAAGTACAACAATGCACACAATTGGCAAAGAGATTATGTTGCCCTAAACCTCGGCTGTTTAGGGCGCAGCCATTGGCGCCAGAGGGGCCAAGTTGCCAACCTGGCATCAATGCCTGCAACCCAAAATTTACAGGCCCAAAATGGCCTCCCAAGAAAATGGTTTTCAGCACTTTACACATATAACTTGCCCATTTTTCGACCGCTGGCACCACGGTAAAGTTTTTAACAAACCCAAAATATTATTTTGCCACATGGGCCTTAGCTGTAATTTAGCCAAAGAATTTAATGGGTTAGTAAGTAAACGGGCTGGGTGTGTCTACACCCGGCTCTTTTTTTTAATGCGCAGGCCGGGCAGCAGGCTAAACAGCAGCTAGCTTGCCACTAAAACCATTGATTATGAATGGATTATTAAAAATAAAGCTGTATGACGAGTAAAGTAAAGACCGCCTTTTTTTGTACCAGCTGTGGCTACGAAAGCGCCAAATGGCTGGGCAAATGCCCCGCATGCAGCAGCTGGAACACCTTTACCCAAGAGGTGATACAGAAAGACGCAAAAGCCGGGGCCACAAAAGGCTGGCAAACCCTGGGCGACGCCAAAGCCGCCAAAACCATTTTGCTGCAAGATTTGGTGCCCGAGGAAAAAACACGCCTAACCACACCCGATGCTGAGCTGAACCGGGTGCTGGGCGGCGGCATTGTGCCGGGCAGCATTGTGCTGGTGGCGGGCGAACCGGGCATAGGAAAAAGCACCCTTTTTTTACAAATTGGCCTTATGCTGCACGGCGTAACCACTTTATATGTAAGTGGCGAGGAGAGCGAGCAACAGGTAAAAATGCGCGCCGACCGCATTGGCGTAAGCAACGATGCCTTTTACCTGCTTACGGCCACCAATACCCAAACCATTTTTAGCGAAATAAAAAAACTGCGGCCCCAGCTCGTTATTATCGACTCGGTGCAAACCCTCGAATCGCCGTATATCGACAGCCCATCGGGGAGTGTGAGCCAAATACGCGAGTGCGCCGGCGAGCTACAGCGGTTTGCCAAAGAAAGTGGTACTCCGGTATTTTTAATAGGCCATATAACCAAGGATGGCAGCATTGCCGGCCCCAAAATATTGGAGCACATGGTGGACACGGTGCTGCAGTTTGAGGGCGACCGCCACTATGCCTACCGCATTTTGCGTACCCAAAAAAACAGGTTTGGCAGCACCAGCGAACTGGGCATATACGAAATGAACGAAGGCGGCATGCGCCCCGTGCTAAACCCCAGCGAAATTTTAATATCGCAAAAAGACGACCAACTGAGTGGCAGCGCCATTGCTGCCCTGCTAGAAGGCATGCGCCCCCTGCTGATAGAAGTGCAGGCGCTGGTAACCCAAAGTGTGTATGGCACGCCACAGCGCACGGCCAGCGGGTTTGATATGCGGCGCTTACAGCTGCTGCTGGCGGTGTTGGACAAGCGTGGCGGCTTTCAGTTTGGCACCAAAGATGTGTTTATAAACATAGCGGGCGGCTTGCGCATAGAAGACCCCAGCACCGACCTGGCCGTGGTAATGGCGCTGCTAAGCAGCTACGAAGACATGGCCCTGCCTGCCCACCTTTGCTTTGCAGGCGAGGTGGGGCTAAATGGCGAAATAAGGGCCGTAAACCGCATTGAGCAGCGCATAGCCGAGGCCGCCAAACTGGGGTTTGATAAAATTGTAATCAGCAAATACGCCGCCAAAGGCATACCCAAGCAACCGGGCATACAGGTGGTGCTGGCCGGCCGCATAGACGAGGTGTATAAAATGGTATTTTAAACGCCATGTGCGGTGCCGCAGCCAATTTTTTGCTACCTTTCGGGCAGCAAACCGAAGCCTTTATGCCATTTGTGCGCCAACACCTGGAGGCCTTAGCCAATTTTTTAATGCCAAACACCTGCCCGGCCTGCGGCGACGGGCTGGGCACCAGTAAAATACCCCTGTGCTGGCGCTGCCTGCAGCAACTGCCGCTAACCCAATTTGAAGGCATGCAAGACAACCCCGTGAACCGCATGTTTTTTGGACGTCTGCCACTGGAATATGCCTCAGCAATGTTGTTTTTTAATGCGGGTGCTTTGGCACAGCAACTGGTGCATCAAATAAAATACAAAGGCAACCAAGAACTGGGCATATACATGGGCCAACTGATGGGGCAGGCCATGCAAAACACCGCCTGGGGCAACAGCATTGATGTGGTGGTACCGCTGCCGCTAAACGCCAAAAAACTGAAAAAAAGGGGCTACAACCAAAGCATGCTGCTGTGCCAGGGCATAGCCCAAATACTGCAAAAGCCCATTGAAAATGTGGCGGTGGTACGCAAAGTGTACACCCAAACCCAAACCCGAAAAACACGAATGCAGCGCTGGAGCAATGTGGCAGAGGTATTTGACCTTAAAACCGCCGACATACTGGTAAACAAGCACGTGCTGCTGGTGGACGATGTGGTAACCACAGGCGCTACACTGGATGCCTGCGGCCAAAAACTGGTGCAAATACCGGGGCTGCGCCTATCGGTAAACTGCCTTGCTTTTGCCAGCAAAATTTAGGGTGCGGGCAATAACTTACAATTGAATTATGTTTGACACGGTATGACGCTAAAAAACTTACGCTGGTTGGTGCTGGCCTCGGCGGCTCTGCTTTGGGCTTGCCAAAAAGATGGCTTTATAACATCGGGCGATGCTGGCCTGCGCACCAGTACCGACTCGCTCTTTTTCGACACCGTGTTTACGTCTGTTGGCTCGGTAACACAGCAAATTATAGTGGCCAACACCAACAACCAAAAGCTGCGCATTGCCCGCATTGCGCTGGGCGGCGGGGCATCATCGGCATTTAGCCTAAATGTAAACGGCCAGCCGGGCACCAGTTTTTCCCAATTGGAAATGAACGCCGACGATAGCCTGTACATGTTTATAAAACTAACCGTTAACCCCACGGCCACCAATTTACCCTTTCTAATAAGAGACAGCATTACCCTGGAGTGGAATGGCAACCGGCGCACCATAAAGCTGGAAGCCTACGGCCAAAACGCCCGTTTTTTAAAAAATTGGCGCATTACTAAAGATACCACCTGGACCGCCGAGCAGCCCTTTGTGCTGGTAAACCAACTTACGGTGGATGCAGGCGCCACACTTACCCTGCAAAAAGGCTGCAAAATTTATTGCAACGCCACGGCCCCCTTTGTGGTAAACGGCAGCCTGCGCTGCCTGGGCCGCCCTGCCCCACCCGATTGGATTGTGTTTAGGGGCGACCGCACCGACGCGTTGTACAAAGACTTGCCCGGTGGTTGGCAGGGATTAATTTTTACCGCCAGCAGCAGCGGCAATTTGCTGCAAAACACCCACATTTTAAATGCCTACCAGGGCATATTGGTAGGCGGCGGGGCCAACCAAAACCCTGCTAAACTTACGCTGGAGGCCTGCCAAATAACCAACGCCTTCGATTTGGGTTTGTATGCCCTCAACAGTTCGGTGGCCGCCACCAACTGCCTTATAGCCCAGTGTGGCAACAATGGCGAACCCGGTGTGGGCGGCAGCAACGTTATTTTGGCCGGTGGCGGCACCTACCGTTTTAACCACTGCACCATTGCCACCTATGCCAACCTTTATCAAAACCACAAGCAACCCGCACTGTACATTACCAATGCTGGCGGCGGCACACCCGCCGCCCTCGATGCGCTTTTTACCAACAGCATTGTGCATGGCGGTGGGGGCCTTACCGAGGATGAGCTGGTGGTAAACCGCGTAACCGGCCCGGCCTTTTTGGTGCAATTTCAAAACCTCATTTACCGGGCTAAAAATGCCGTGGCCCATGCCGCCTTTGCAAATGCGCAGCTCAATGTAAATCCGCAGTTCGACAGCATTAGCACCAGCCGCCAAACCTATAATTTTCGGTTGCGGGCCGGCTCACCTGCCATAGATACCGCCGCCGCTTCTACCACCAGCATCGATCTGGATGGAAATCCGCGCCCCTTTGGGCGCAAACCCGATTTGGGCTGCTACGAGCACCAGTAGCGTGGTTGCGCTGGTGGCCGCAACTGCTGGCAGCAAACCCTTGAAATAGCAGCCAGTCTTTGCTGCCCCGTTTGCACGTGGGGTCTGGCACTGCGGGGGGGGTCTAAACTTCGGCCCCATTTTTCCCCACAACCCGTGGCCACAAGCAAACAGCAGCCACGGGCAAGCCAACCACCAAAACACGACGCCCAACCCATGGGCTACCCTACAACATGCCCGCCGGTAACCAAAGCCGCCACAGCATTGCTACGCCAACCACGCCTTTGCCACCCCGCCACCGAGGCCACCAAACCATCTCCAAAAAACCAAATTTGTAGTACACAAACGGGCACTCAAAACCGCTGCATCCCAATATTTACAAGCTTCTCTAACCCGCGCCCCGCAATATCGCCCCCTATTTTCCCCCGTTTTATGGAATAGCCGCTGCGCCTGCCTCCCATTTTTTAAACCCCTTTTCAAATGGCCAATATAGATGCCGCCGCTGCCGGCAACCGCAGCCAACGCACCCCCCGCGTGGACCTTACCCCCATGGTAGATCTGGCTTTCTTGCTTATTACGTTCTTTATTTTTACCACCACCCTTAGCCAGCCCAAAGTGGTGGGCCTCGTTATGCCTGCCGATGGGCCACCCACTGGCGTAGCCGAGTCGGGAGCCATTACGCTTATTCCACACAAAAACGGCGTGGCTTGCTTTTTAGGACAACCACCCGCCCCCGGCGCCCCAATGCAACAGTACAATTACGCCGGGGCGCACAGCATAAGGCAAGCACTGCTAACCATAAAACAACAGGCCGAAGCTGGCCCAAAACCACAACCCATGCTCATGGTGCTTATAAAACCAGCAGCCAGTGCAAACTTTAAGCAGGTAATGCAAGTACTCGACGAAATGACCATTGGAGGCTTCAAGCGCTATGCTCTACTGCCGCTAGAGCCGGTTCTGGCAACAGGATTTTAACAGCTTTCAACACCAAGGGACATTATTTTTGTACCATGCACAAAGTTTACCTTACGCTTTTGGCCGCCATGTTGCACTGGCAAGCCCCTGCGCAAACCATTGCCGAACTACAGGAAACTGCCCGCAGTTTTCAACGCACCGGCGATTACGACAACGCCATTTTGGTACTTAAAAAGGCCATACTACAAGCACCCGACGACGCCTTGGTAAAAATGGACCTGGCCACCAACCTTTTTTTAGCGCGGCAGTACCGTGCCGCTGCCGACATTTTGAACCCCTTGGTAGAACGCCCCGATGCCGACGAACAAGTGTTTCAAATGGCCTGCTTGGTGCAGCGCGGCTTGCTCGATTTTAAAGAAACCGACCGCCTTTACAAACTGGCACTCAAAAAATTTCCGCGCAGTGGCTTGCTGCATGCCGAGTACGGCGATTTGCTCGAAGCCAAAGACCCCGGCTTGGGCAAAGGCATAGTGTTCTGGGAAAAAGGCATTGAACTCGACCCTACCTATCCTGGCAATTATTACTACGCCGCCAAGTACCACAATGGCGGCACCGGCCAAGTTTGGAGCTTGCTGTATGGCGAAATATTTGTAAACCTCGAAAGCTATACCGCCCGTACCACCGAAATAAAAAATTTGCTGCTGGCGGGCTATAAGCGCATTTACATTGGTGGCATGCAAAACCTAAAAGGCAAAAATGCATTTGAAAACGCCGTTATTGCCGAGTGGCGCCAATCGGAAAATATGGCCAGTAGCGGCATAGATCCCGAGCTGCTTACTGCCATACGCACCCGCTTTGTACTGGGTTGGTTTGCCAACGATAAAGCCATGCCAAAGTATGCCTTTAGGCTTTTTAGCCACCACCAAGAGCTGCTAAAGCAGGGCTTTTTCAATGCCTATAACCAATGGCTATTTGGGCCCGCCGCCAACATGAGCGCCTACCAAACCTGGACCACCAACCACCCTGCCGAGCAAACCGAATTTACCAAATACCAGCGCAACCGGCTTTTTAAGGTGCCCACTGGCGAATACTACAACAAGTAATGCCCCATTGGGCAGCTGCAAGCGCATTTAAGATGCTGTAACAAAACCACATCCATGCCGCATTGGGCACATGCTGGCGGTAGCTTAGCACCGCTTGGCAGCACTTTAACGCTTGCGCCTACAAGCGTGCGCCTACAAGCGTGCGTTAAATCTAAACGCAGCAACAGCTGCCTACCAACCATTGCCGTGCCCACAGCCAATCACACAGCCGCTAAAGCAGTTTAAAAGCGCACCTAAACCCAGGGTAATTTTATTGGGGCTATCGGCCGCATAACCCTGTTGTGCCTCAGTTCCGCCCCCTTCGGGCTACGGCCCCCGGCCCCAAAAAATTGCCCCTTGGGGGCCGGTGGCTAAACCCTACGGGCGCGGCAGCCCTTGGGCCTTGGTAATGCTATTGGGCAAGGTGCAGGCAGACCTCTCAAACAGGGAGTTGCTTATGCGCCCACGCTGGCTAACCGCAGCAACCCGTGGCACCGGGCCAACCCTAAGCCGCCGCAAACCCGCGGCCCAGGCACCCACAAAGGCACCCACCACCAAAACCTGTCACTAAAAACACTGCAGCTGCAAACCCGTTCCCGAATCGTAAAAACACCGTTCATATAAAACCGCGGCCCCACCTCAAACGCCACATCACCAGCCGCCCAAGCGGCAAAAGCCCACCCAAACCCGATGGATTAGCCATCCGTTTTTTCTTGTGTTGTAAAACTGCAGGCGCAGCCAAAAGTGCGCAGATGGTATTGTTGGTGAATGCACAAAGAAAAATATACGGAATGCGCAGATAGTATTGCATTAACAAGCATTTGGTTAAAAATACTTTTGCAACGCTTTGATTCTGAGATGTTACGAGCGGAAAACGGCACCGTTTACCAGTTTAATTTGGGTGGTATAGTTGCGGTGGTTAAATTTGGAAAGCATTGGTATATTAACCAGTTGGAGCGCAATGGTCGGCTTTGCGTGGACGGAGGTTGTTAGATTTTCGCCGCTGGCGAAAGTAAAGCCACCGACTGCCACTAACGTGGGTTTTGTACAAGCAGGGCTAACTGTTCAAACCTAGCCAGTTTGCAACTTTGTACTTTGGTTCGGGCTTGAAGAAACGCTGTTGGGCTTTTGGCTGTTATTTTATACTTTTATTTCTTCATAGGGCTTTCGTTCCGGGCTGGACAGTCAACAATGCCCTGACTGCACAAAACCCTGCCCGTTGTGCGTCATGCTTCGTGACACCTTACGGTTGGACAGGAAATTCAAATATTCAGTTCTTTTCATTAAATTTGACAGATGAATACAATGCGAATTGACATATTGAACCCAAAAGCCGCAAGACTATTACAAGACTTGGCGGACTTGAATCTTATTGCTATTCAGGACACTTCAAAAAATGGCTTTGCAAGCGTTCTTAAAAAGTTACGTTCAAAAGCAAAATCTGCACCAACACTTGATGAAATAACCAGCGAAGTTGAGTTGGTAAGAAGCAAACGTTATGCAAAATAAGGTTAGCAGAATCATTATTGATACGAACCTTTGGATTAGCTTTTTAATTACCAAGGGTTTTACCAAACTTAACGAAATTATTTTTTCACGACTTGGTATTTTGGTTTTTAGCTAAGAACTACTTGACGAATTTTTAGAAGTAACAAGACGCCCAAAATTCAGACGCTTCTTTTCATCTGCAGATATTGAAGAAATACTTGAAACAATAGATGAATATGCAGACTTTGTAAAAATTCAAACTAAAATTGAAATTTGCGGAGACCCGAAAGACAACTTTCTACTTTCATTATCTGTTGATGGCAATGCAGACTTTTTATTGACAGGCGACAAGGACCTATTAAACCTGACCAAATTTGGTGAAACAACAATCATTACAATTTCGGAATTCCTGCAAGACAAATAGCACCAACGCACAACATTTAGTCGTATAGCTGATACGACCCCCTAAGTTTGAACGTTTTAGAACAATACAAAAACCTCCGAACCATTTGGGACGGCAACTTTTGGCTATACGCTGTTCAGCCACACCGGGCCTTAGGTGGTTTTGTAGGAATTATAGGTAGCCC
>RDXD01000429.1 GCA_004292575.1 Bacteroidota bacterium | reverse complement strand
TCAACGGCGAAATCTACAACTACCTTGAGCTGCGGCGTGAACTGGGCGAAGAACGCTTCCGCACCAGCTCCGACACCGAGGTCATCCTGCGGGCTTACGAGCGCTGGGGCGAAAGCTGTGTGGATCGCCTGCGCGGCATGTTTGCCTTTGCCATTTGGGATAGCAAAGAGCGAGAGCTATTTGTGGCACGAGACAGGATGGGGGTAAAACCATTTTATTACACCGTTCAAAATCAGAGTTTTTATTTTGCCAGTGAGCCCAAAGCTATTTTTGGTGCCGATATTGGGTTAGCCGTAAATGAAGACAACATTTTTGAGTACCTGGCCTGTAGGTTCGTTGGTGGCGAAGAAACCCTATTTAAGTCCATTAAGCGCCTTTTACCCGGCCACTCGCTTACCATAAAGCAGGATGGCACCACCACAACCAATCGATGGTGGAATTTATCAGACGCTATACAACAGCGGTCGAATACTGTGCAACCCGAAAACTGGTTCGGCACGGCCTTTGATAACAGCGTGGCGCTGCGTATGATTAGTGATGTGCCAGTGGGCGTGTTGCTAAGTGGCGGTCTTGATTCTGGTTCTATTGTGGCATCGTTGAACGCTCAAAGTTTTAAGGACATCGAGACATTCACCATCGGCTTTTCAAAAAAAGAACACGATGAAACCGCCATGGCGCGCCTGCTCACTGATACTTATGGATACAAATTTAACCCGCTTAGGCTTGAAGAGGAAGATCTGCACACCCACTTTGTGAGTGCAACTTGGTTTTGCGACGAGCCGCTTGTACACCTTAACGAACCACATCTGCTGGCAATAGCTAGGCATGCAAAACAAAAAGTAACGGTGTTGCTTAGTGGAGAGGGGGCAGACGAGATGCTGGGTGGGTATGTGAGGTATAAGCCGCTGAAATACCACAGATGGCTTAAGTACATAGGCACTATGGTGAAGTTTGGGTTGCTGAAAGGTGAGCGGTGGCGCAAGCTAGAGCGCTATGCCCAACTTGATTCTAACGATGCGTTGCTCATGTACAACGCTTCAAATTTTTTTCCTGCAGAAATAAAGTCGGTTTATAACATTGAGGACTCATCGGGTTTAAATTACAGGCGGTCTGTATTACAAGAAGCCGATAGCTTGTATCCCAACGATGTGCAGCGACAAGCCTTATATTTTGACCAGCATTTGTACCTCTGCTCATTGCTAGATAGAAACGACCGTACCACCATGGGCGCCTCTATAGAATGTCGGGAGCCTTTTTTAGACCCGCAGTTGTTGCTGGGTGCAGGCCGGTTGCCTTCAAATCAGCTTTTTTCCGGTAAGAAGGGTAAGTATATACTCAGGCAAGCCATGATGAACAGATTGCCTGCCGAAACATTGAACTTTAGAAAAATTGGATTTAGTGTGCCATGGGGACAGTACCTAAAGACGAATCCTTTTTTTAAGCATGAGTTGGTTGAAATGCAACGAAGCGATTTGTTTACGCACCGGTTTTTAGAGCATATTAATCCGGGCCAACTGCTGTATCAGTTTAACAGGGGTAATGATGCTCTACTGCCTTTTATTCTTCCGCTTTTGAGTTTATTTGTTTGGCATAAGTACTATGCCGAGATGCTGCAGTTGGAAAAATCAAGGATTTCGAACCTACACTCGCAGGAAATTTTTCCATAAACGGTTTGGTTAGCGCACATTTGCTGCCAATACAGAACTAACGTCATGGATGCTTCACGCCTGCTAGAACACTTGGTTTTGCCGCTTGGCGATTTTGCTACCGGAGGAGCTTTCGTAAAGGAGCTGCGATCGGCGCGTGCAGTAGCCGCTTTTACCCGCCAACAGATTGATGAACTAAGCAAGCGTAAACTGCATAGGTTGTTGTTGCACGCTACCCAAAATTCAGTTCATTACGCACCATTTGCAGCAGGCGCAACTCCAGAGGCGCATGTGCAGGAGTGGCTGCAACAATTTCCCATTTTAGATAAGCCCACACTTAGGGTAGCGATGCCCCAAATGCTTACGCAACCACAAAAAGGTTTGGTCAAGTGTGCATCGTCTGGCTCCACCGGTTTCCAAAGTATCACCTATCAAAGCAAAAAACAACGCAGCATTACCCGGGCTGTGCAAACCTTGTGGTGGGAGTGGGCGGGCTATCGGCTAGGCCAACCCATTCTGCAAACAGGCATTACGCCTAATCGCAGCTTCGAAAAGACCATAAAAGACCGCCTGTTTCAAACCTACTACTTGCATGCTTTTGCACACGGCAAAGATGAAGCCATTAAAGCCTTGCTTTGGGCCAAGCGGCAGAACAAGCCCGCTTTGGGGGGGTATTCATCCTCGCTGTATGTGCTGGCTACCATGGCGTTAGAGGCTGGCATTGAAGTGAAGTTTAAAACAGCATTTACTTGGGGCGATAAATTGTTTGACCACTACCGCGCTACCATCCAAAAAGCTTTTGGGTGTAAAACCTTTGAATCGTATGGCTCTGCTGAGGGTTTTATGATGGCTGGACAAGGCGACCAGGACACACTGTATCAAATGAGTCCTTACGTGTGGCTCGAAATTGTGGACGATGCCGGAAACACGGTACCGGATGGAGAAATTGGCAACGTGATTGTTACAAATTTGGACAGTTACGCCATGCCCATGATAAGATACAAAGTAGGCGATTTGGCCATTAAACTCCCCGCCGACCAATACCCGGCGCAAAGCAAATTTAACTTTCCTCAGTTGCAAAAGGTGGTGGGTCGTGATACCGATTTGGTAAAGACCCGAAGCGGTAAGTACATGGTGGTACACTCCTTCACGGGCATATTCGAGCACCTGCCCGAAGTAAGCCAGTTTTGTGTGGTACAATCCAATCTTGATGGTATAAACATCCAGTATATTCCGGGTAAAGGCTTTCAAGCCGCCATCCTCAATCACATTGCGGGTAAAATATTGGCTTACTTGCAAGAGCCTTTTGATATAAGTTTTACAGAAGTAACGCATATTGCGCCCACAAAAAGCGGTAAGCCCCAGCTCATTGTTTCCACGCTACAATCGCAGGCGGCATTGTCGTCCAACATTTCTGCATGACCATAGTATATTTTTATCAGTATTTTGGAACAGCCAAAGGTGGGTGGAGCACCCGGGTGTACGAAATGACGCGACGTTGGGTGCAACAAGGCCACCGTGTGGTGGTGGTTACCTCACCATACGACAAAAGTGATATACCCAAGGGTAAGGGCTTAAGTTACCGCACCAATATTGAAGGCATTGAGGTAATTGTGCTTAATTTTAAGCAAACCAACAAGGTATCGAAGCTGAAACGCATGCTGGGTTTTGCCCAATACCTCACCTTGGCCATCTATTACGCACTTACCCTAAAGTTTGATGTGGCTGTATGTTCATCAGGTCCCATTACGGTAGGTTATATGGGGCTGGCAGCCCGTTTTTTTAGGGGCAAAAAGTTTGTGTTTGAAGTACGCGACCTGTGGCCTGCTGGAGCCATACAATTGGGCGTGCTCAAGCAAGGCTGGTTTGCAAAATGGGCCTGGTGGTTCGAGAAACGATGCTACAAGCGGGCACATCTTATAGTGGCGGCCTCGCAGGGCATGAAAAACGATATTGTAAAGCGCTTTGGCTTTGACCATGTTATAGTAGTACCCAATGCCAGCGACAACGAACTTTTTGGCGACGCCAAGCCCATACAGTTGCCTCCAGAGTTGGAAGGCAAAGATTTAATTATGTACACCGGCAGCTTGGGGCGCATTGATCACTGTATGGAAATAATGGAAGCTGCGCGACTATTGGATGTTCAAAAGTTTCCGCAAGCCCATATTCTGTTTATTGGCGATGGTGCCGACCGGGGCGAAATGGAAGCCTACAAAGCAAAGCATCATCTGCACCACGTGACCTTACTTGGACTGATGCCCAAAACCGAACTGGCCCAGTGGCTAAAACATGCGCTGGCCAGTATTCTTACCATTAAGAACATTCCCATGCTGCACACCTGTTCGCCCAATAAAATTTTCGACGCCTTTGCAGCCAGTAAACCCATTATTCAAACCACAACCGGCTGGATAAAAGACTTTACCGAAGCCGAGCAATGCGGCTTAAATGTGGCACCGGAAAATCCTGCCGCTTTGGCACAAGCTTTTGAGTATTACCTTGCTAACAAAGACGTGGCCATAGCGCATGGTAAAAATGCCAAGCGCCTTGCCGAAACCATATTCAGCCGCGACTACTGCGCCAACACCATGCTTAATGCCATTGTAAATCTTAAACAAACCCAGGGATAAGCTATGCAGCCAAAATTGTTAGCCTCCGATATGGTGAATGTAAAATTTGGGCAGAATTGTACCGTTGTACAACCTGTAAACTTATACGGCTGCCAGTTGGGTGCCCATTGTTTTGTGGGGCCGTTTACAGAAATACAGAGCCGGGTGGTAGTAGGAGATCGATGTCGAATTCAAAGCCACAGCTTCATCTGTGGCGGGGTAACGATTGGCAATGATTGCTTTATTGGCCACGGCGTAATGTTTGTAAACGACCTGTTTAGCAGCGGCGCCCCGGCAGGGGGCAACGTGGAGCTTTGGGGCGAAACTACCATTGGCCATCATGTTAGTATTGGCTCTAACGCCACCATACTGCCCGTATCAATTTGCAGCCACGTGGTAATAGGCGCAGGGGCAGTGGTTACCAAAAACATAACCGAACCTGGCGTGTATGCCGGCAACCCAGCACGGCTTTTGCGTCGTCTTTCCCCACCAGCCCATGAGTAGCAAAGTATTATTAACGGGTGCATCAGGCTTTTTGGGCCAGCATTTGCTCACTGCGCTGTCCAATGGCAATCATGATATTACCACCATAGGCCGCCAGCCCCATTTGCACTTGGTATGCAATTTAGCCAGCCAGGTGCCGCAGTTACTTTCTCCTTTTGATATGGTTGTGCACGCAGCCGGCAAAGCCCATACCGTGCCCAAAACCGCTGCCGAAGCTGCCGAATTTGACGCCGTTAATGTACAAGGCACCAAAAACCTTTGCCGCGCTTTTGATAATATGGGCTGCTGGCCCGCAGCATTTGTGTTTATAAGTTCTGTGGCCGTGTATGGCCGCGACGCAGGCGAAATGATAGCGGAAAACCATCCGCTGGAGGGCAGCACGCCTTATGCAAAATCGAAAATAGCCGCCGAAGCATGGCTTGCCCAATGGTGCGGCCAGCATGGCATACTGCTTACCATATTGCGATTGCCACTGCTGGTTGGTGCAAATGCACCGGGCAATTTGGGTAGTATGGTGCAGGCTATAAAACGCAACCAATATGCCAATATTGGGGGTGGCACTGCAAAAAAAAGCATGGTACTGGCAATCGATGTGGCCAACTGCATTGAAAAGGCTGCTGCCACAGGTGGTGTCTATAACCTAACCGACGGTGTACATCCCAGTTTTGCCCAATTGGCGCAGGCCATTGCCCAAAGTTTGGGGAAATCTCCCCCAAGGAATATTCCGCTTATACTGGCAACGCTGCTGGCAACCCTGGGCAATTTTATGGGTTCCACGGCACCTATAAATAGCCTTAAGCTAAAAAAAATTACAGCTACGCTTACATTTGACGACCAAGAAGCGGTTCGGGCACTCGGATGGAGGCCACATCCGGTTCTCGATTCGTTTACTTTAACATAGGTCATGAAATTTGCTTTTATTTTCTTGGGATTGTTGTGTGCCGAGTTGTTTTACTTCTACTTGGCCAATCGGTTCAACATTATTGATAAGCCCAATGCCCGCAGCAGCCACACTCAGGTAACCCTCCGCGGCGGCGGTATCATCTTCTGTATCAGTCTGCTGGCCTATTTCTTTGCATTCGGATTTCAATATCCTTGGTTTTTGGCAGGCGCATGCATCATATCAGCCATCAGTTTTGCCGATGATGTAAAGCCGCAGTCTTCGCTATTGCGTATAACGGTACACCTCTGTGCCATGCTTTTGCTGATGTATCAGCTTAATTTTCAACACTTCCAATGGTACTGGTGGCTTTTGGCACTGGTGGTGATGATTGGCGTAATCAACGCTTGCAATTTTATGGATGGCATAAACGGTATAACCACATTGTATGCCTTTACCGTAATGGGCGCTTTGTGGTGGGCTAATCAAACCATAAAGGTGTTTGATGCCAACTTACTGTACTGTTTGGCGCTTGGCAATTTGGTGTTTGCTTTTTTCAACGTTCGCAAAAAAGCCCGGTGTTTTGCTGGCGATGTTGGCAGTGTAAGCATGGCTTATGCACTCATTTTTGTTACTGCAGGTTTAATTATTGCTGCCAAGAATCCGATATTTATTTTGTTTTTTGCACTCTATGGTGTTGATACCGTGCTTACGATACTACACCGACTATATAAAAAAGAAAATATTTTTAAGCCTCACCGACAACATTTGTTTCAATATCTGGCCAATGAGCGGGCCTGGCCGCACCTTGCTGTAAGTGCACTGTATGCGGTGGTGCAAATAGGCATAAGTGCGGGTGTACTTTGGCTGTTTCAGAAAAGTGTATTGTGGCAAACGCTGTATGCGTTGCTGGTACTTATGGCGCTAGCTGTAGTTTACATTTCGGTAAAACGAGAGCACATTATAGCTTCAATTCAAAAGTTACCTGCTTCTGGCGTTCAAGCCTAACGTTTTGTTGCTTATCCTCCGTTATCGCAATTACCACGACCCGACTTTGTTTCGTATTACTTGGATCGGAAATAGAAATGGTAATTCTCCGCGTCCCTCCCTTTCCAGGTTCAGTATGTGATGTAGCACTTGTGTTTTGCTGCTCTGTTGTGGTGTGTTCAACAACCCACTGTTCTGGGGTCATGCCATCTATGGTAATGCTGGCCTGAAAAACCGAATCGAGAACATTTTTTGATAGTCCACGAACCCGCAGCTCATTTTTCCCCACTAGCGAATCATTATAGTCGGCGCGTTTGCTGCTGCCAAGTACCTGTTTGAAATTTACAGACTTTGACCAAAGCAATTCGGGATTTCTTCTTGTTGATATCTGCCTTGGTTTTGAAGAATTATACAATCTGCTGGCCACTGCTAATCGTTGCATTTGCGCTTGTAAATCTGCCATGGCTTCCTTTTGTGCCGCCATTCCTTTTCTCAAAATCCTCTGTAAGCTATCCGTGTTTATGCTTTTTTGAAAAGTACCGGCGTATAGTTCGTTTTTTACAAAGACTGGTTTACCCATTTGCTTCAGTAACTCTTGCGGTAAGCTCAGATTGAGTTTTGTTGTTGTTTTTCCTGTTGAAAGTTGTGGGTTGCTTTTATCTTTTTGGCCAATTGCCGCAGTATGCGCTTTCAACCACACCGCGTCGTTGCCTTCTAAAAAACCAAGTTGTGCCAACTCGCGTAGCCAACGTTCTTCCACCACTACGCCTGTACCGGCTATGCTCGTTTTTAATTCGGTGCCCGCCGATAACTGTGGTTGGTTGCGGTTTTCCAAGTGTTGTTGAGAGGTGGGATAACTGCTATTGCCTGCCGCACTTTGGGCAGATAAAGCCGGCAGCGCTTGGGCTGGTGATGAGGGCAGTGGTATGCTCTTGGAAGTGGACTTTGGCTTAATGGCAATGTTAGTAGGAACTGTAGATGTAGAAGTTGATGCCACTATGGGTTGTGGTACGTTGGGGAAGTCGAGAGTGGGGTACGTTGACCTGATGGGCAAAATGGGAAACTCATTTGAAAAGCCTGTTGGTGTGGAATCATTTGCTTGCAACGCTTTGGGGCGGATTAGCTTAGCATTTACAACCGTTGCAAAAATTCCTAAAACGGTTACCAATAGCAAAAGACGAAGTTGTTGCCAGTAGTCAAAAGTATTACGCTGCGGGGCCACCATGCGCTTTATTCGGCTCAAAAGCTGGAATTTGTCTTTGCCGGTGCTACAAAGTGCCAAAATGCTAGCATGGGTCTGCTGCTGCACAGCCAAGAGTGCACGGGCGTAATCGGCTGGGTTATACTCAAATTGAAGCACAAAATCGTCGCAACTGTGTTCGCGTTCTAACCGGGCTTGTTTAAGTAATAATCGCATAAAGGGGTTGAAAAACAGCAGGATTTCCGCAGCTTGTAGCAGTAAATTTATTAAGTAGTCGTGCCGCTTTATGTGTGCCAACTCATGCATCAAAACAGCTTCTAACTGGCTGATGCTGAGCTGGTTTAGGGTTGCTACCGGCAACAAAATCATAGGCTTTAAAAAGCCAATGGTTAGCGGTGAGTTTACCAGTTGGCTTACCAAAACATGCACTTTTCGGTTTATGCCTATGCGCTGGGCATGTACCTCTACAAAAAGTTTTACTTGTGCGGGCGCCTTTTGAAGTCCCGACTGTCGCAACCTACCGATGTAAGCAAAGCCGTTGGCTAATCGTATGAGCAACATGGTTACCACAAGCAGATAAGCCCCGCTTAAAAAAGGCGCCAGGCTGGCTAGTGTGGCCACAACGGTACCATAATATACTTGAGCCTGATTCCAAACGCCGAGATGATGATCCAATTTTGTGGCTACAAAAAAGGCGTGCGGGGAGCTTGAAGATTGTAGCAGGTGCAGCTGATACAAATAAGTAACTACAAAAAGCAACATGCCTGCCATGGCCGCTAACACGGCGTAGGTATATTTTAGTGGGCTACGTGTGCCGCGCACTGCGCTTAGTGCATGGCATACCAACCAAATTGCTCCCAATTGCCACAGGCTATGACCAATGGCGTGTCCTAATGCTTGTAGATGAATGTATTGTTGCATCTTACTTTTATTACAAGGGTCAAGAAGATTTTATTTAAGGTCGTCTAATAGCTTCTGTATGGCTTCTATCTCGGCTTGGCTTGGCTTGCTGTCTCCAATGGCATGCATCAACAACTGGCTTGCAGACCCCTGAAACAAGCCTTGCATCATTTTCCCGGCCAGTTGCTGTTGTGTTTCAGTTTTTTGCGCCAAGGCGGTGTAAACGTGGGTTTTTTGCGATTCGTTTCGTTCTACAAGCCCCTTTTCGTGCATTATTTGCATCAACTTTAGAGTAGTGGTATAGCCTGCATCCTTGGTGGTTAACAATATTTCGTGTACCGAGCGCACCGTGCAAGGACCAAGCTGCCAAAGAATTTGTAATATCTCTAGCTCGCTTTCGGTTGGCTTTAGGGGATGGTTGTATCTAGGTGCCATGGATATATTTTTTTGAACCCAGCAAAGATGCTAAATAAATATTGATATACGATTAACTTCGTATGTTTTTTATCAGCGGTAACAGCCATATGCCATAAGGCCAACACAGCGGATACACGGTTGAAGCACACCTAGCATTAACCCGATGCATAAGCCTGCGTCCATTTAACAACTCAAAGCCACTGCCGATGTACACAAAGCCGTAAATTTGCGCATGCAAAAGATGCGATTTTTGAGGCCAGCATGGCTAATTTTAGTTGTAACAATTGGATTAAACCTAAAGGCTTTTGCCCAACGTGATTTTTTTGTCTATCTGCAGGCAGAAAATCAGCAGCCTTTTTACGTATCGATTAATAAGACCATTGTAAATAGTTCAACCAGCGGGTATGTCATCTTGTCAAAATTGCTGGATACCAGCTATACCATCCGTGTGGGTTTTGCTGGTGTGGCCGCACAGTTGGAATTTGATGTGGTGTTAGACGGGGCCGACAAGGGCTATTTGATTAAAGACTTTGGCGAAAAAGGGTGGGGTTTGTTCAACTTACAGAATATGAAAGTGCAAATGGCGGGCGAGGCGCGCCAGCAGCGCGAGTTGGCCAAAGTGAAAGCCGCAGAGGAAGCCGCATTAAGGATAAAGCAACAGCAAGCCACAGACTCTATAGCGGCGGCTACGGCACAAGCGTTAAAACAACAGCAAGCCATCGATTCTATAGCAGCCGCCAACGCACAAGCATTAAAGGCGCAGCAAACAGCTGACTCAATTGCTGCTGATTTAGCTTTGAAACGCAAAGAAAAACAAGCAGCTGAGCAGGCTCTTGTAGCCATAGCGGAGCGTAATGCGCGGTCGCTGGTTGATTCGGCTTCGGCCCCAAAGCTAGATACCCTAGGGCAGACAACAACGGCCCAAATCGGTAATCAATCTGAGCCTGGTACTAAATTGGACAGTTCAAACGCAGGTTTTAAAAATGACGACCTCTCATTTAAAAACAAATCTTTATCAGTATCACCCTCGGATACTGCACTTGATTCAGTAAAAAGCCTTGCGGCCAAAGATTTAGGTGCGCTGCCGAAAGATACCACGGTTGGGATAGAACAAATTGGGGCAGCTGAGCGGTCATCGGTACTAAAAAAGGCGGATACGTTGCAATTGAGCAAGTCTATTATAGTAGATACAGCCATAAACCCCATATCAGGGGACAGTGCACAAGTGTCATTGGCAAAGGGCACTGACAAATTTGAGATTGCCCGCGTTGGAAACGATTCAACATTAGCCCAAGTAAGAAAAGATACCGCCGTTTCCAGCACTGCGCCACCGCAATCGGGTATATCGGCAGTTGATTCAGCAAAATTTGTTGATGGGGTGTTGATTAAAACTGTAGGCGTATCTACCGCCGACAGCATTTTCATAAGGGACGGTTCGAAAGAACTGCCTTTAGCAAAAGACACGCTTTTTTCGTCTTCGCCCGCCGCAGCCACGCAGGCTATATTGGATTCAGTAGCCAAACCCCGCTTAGGTGCCGATGGCAGCGGCAAGGCTTCACCAACCGGTAACGTTAAGTTTCTCGACATTGAACTGGGTGCCGATTCCTCAACTTCAACCCCTTTAAGCAGTGCCCCGCCGGCTGCCGTTTCGGCCAAGGCTCCCGATGCAAAAACTGTTGGCTCGGCCATTACGGCCAATAATGCTTTTACCAAAGTAATGAATGGGCCTGCTGATAGTGTAAACAACACCCCTTGTAAAGTTGTGGCCGACGAAAAAGACTTTTTTAACCTGCGCAAAAAAATGGTAGCCGAGGATAACGATGCCGACGCCATGATTATGGCTGCAAAAAAAGCTTTTAAACTAAAGTGCTATACCACTTCACAAATGGGTAACCTAGCCGTGTTGTTTTTAACCGATGCCGACAAATATGCTTTCCTTGATGCTGCTTATCCTTTTGCGTACGACCGCAGCCAGTTTGCTGAGTTGGGCAATATGCTAAATGATGTGTACTACCGCAATCGATTTAAAGCCATGCTTCTTCCCGCACCTTAACCCGCCCAAAAACATTTCAATGCCCCGATACTGCCTAGAGGTGGCTTATAAAGGCACGGCTTACGCTGGCTTTCAAACCCAGCAAAACGCCAACACCGTTCAAGACGAGCTTGAAAAAGCATTGGCAGTGCTTTATAGGCAACCTTGGAGCCTTACCGGCAGCAGCCGCACCGATGCAGGTGTACACGCTAAACAAAATTTTTTTCACGCCGATGCGCCTTTTGAAGTTGTAAAACGTCATTTGTATAATGTAAATGCCATTTTACCCCCCGATATTGTGGTCAAAAATATTTTTAGCGTAGCGCCCAATTTCCACTGTCGGTTTTTGGCTACTTTTCGGCGCTATCGGTATTTTATAAGCATTGGCAAGAATCCGTTTACACAGCAAGTGGCTTGGTTTTATCCCTACGCGTTGGATTTAGAATTGCTAAACGCGGCAGCGGCAGCAATTATGCAGTTCAGCGACTTCACATCGTTTAGTAAGCGCAACACGCAAGTACATACCAAGGTGTGCAAGGTAGAGCGCAGCCATTGGTACCTTGAAAACGATATGCTGGTGTATGAAGTGGTTGCCAACCGCTTTCTGCGGGGTATGGTGCGGGGCTTGGTGGCTACTCAATTGCAGGCAGGTCGTGGCAAAATAACCATTGACGAGCTTAACCAAATTGTGGCAGCAAAAGACGCCAGCAAGGCCGATTTTAGCGCACCTGCCCACGGCCTGTTTTTAGAAGAGGTTGGCTTTCCCGAAAACACGTTCACCGCGGTTTAGACGGTTCCCTTACCATTTAATTTTCGTAATTGCTGTAGCAAGGCGCCCATGTCTTTGTGCAGCGGGGCCTCCAAGCGTTGCTTTTCACCCTTTGTGTTTACAAATTCCAATTGAAAAGCATGCAGGGCCAATCGGTTTAAAATGGGCTTTTCCTCTTCGGCAGTTTTACTTAACTTGTATTTTTTCTTTAGGCTAGATATTAGCACAGGCTTGCCATCGCCGTACAAGCCATCGGCCACTATGGGATGCCCCAAGTGCTTAGCGTGTACCCTTATTTGGTGTGTTCGCCCGGTATGTATTTGAAATTTCACCAAACTCATCGTGGCAAACGCTTCCTCTACCCAATAGTCAGTAAGTGATGATTTACCCTTGTGGTGCACCACCATGCTACCATTTTTTGCAGGATGTTCGGCCAGTGCAGCATCAATCAAACCATGGTTTACCAGCGGCTTTCCCATAATCAACCCCAAATAATACTTATTTATGTCGCGTCCTTCAAACAGCTTGCTCATGTACTGATGGGCTGCGGCATTTTTTGCAAACACAATTAAGCCGCTTGTATCGCGGTCTAACCTGTGAACCACAAATATTTGACCGTATCGGGCCACCAGCAAACCCCTCAGACTTTCTAACTCACCATCATGCCGATCGGGCAAAGTCAGCATGCCGCTGGGTTTATTCACAGCCACCAAATCATCATCCTCATACACCACTTCAAGCACGTGTTTTGCCATGTGGCAAATATAATGTGTGCGCCGCAACACTAAGAGGATGGGTTATATTTGCGAAAATCCGTTACATGGAACTCTCGTTAAATACACCTGCACTCTTGTTTCCGGCCATCACATTATTGATGCTGGCCTACACCAACCGTTTTTTAGGACTAAGCACTCGCGTTAGAAGTTTACACAGTCTTTATTTGCAAGACAAAAACAGCAAAAGCATTTTGGAACAAATAAGAAATATTCGCACCCGCTTACACCTCATTCGCTATATGCAGTTTGTGGGTGCGCTTAGCTTTTTTTTGTGTGTGGTATGTATGTTCTGCATTTTTAGAAACTACATGGTGGCAGCCAAGCTTATTTTTAGCACCAGCTTGGTTTGCTTGTTGGCATCGCTGGCTATACTCATGTGGGAAATACAAATAAGTACGCATGCTGTTGAGTTAGAACTTAGCGATATAGAAGAGCTTAGCAACGACAGCACCCTCCTCAATTATTTAAGGGGCCGCTTCGATAAGGGGAGCGAATAACCCGGCATTCAGCTCAGTAGGGCAGAGGCTGGTTTTTATTTTGCCATGGGTTGTGCCTCGTTCCTGTTCTTTTTGCGTTCGCCAATTTGCTGGCGCCACATGGCGTAGTATAAGCCCTTTTCAGCCAGCAAGGCTTCATGGTTACCGGTTTCAATTATTTCGCCTTGTTCTAACACATAAATCCGATCGGCGTGCATAATGGTGCTAAGCCGATGTGCAATCAGAATGGTTATTTGTTCACCTTTACTGCTTACGGCTTTGATGGTGTTGGTAATTTCCTCCTCGGTAATGGAGTCGAGCGACGAAGTAGCTTCGTCAAAAATGAGTAACCGTGGCTGCCGCAGCAGTGCGCGGGCAATGCTCAGCCTTTGCTTTTCGCCCCCACTAATTTTTATGCCCCCCTCACCAATCACACTGTTTATGCCATTGTCAGCCTTGGCCAAAATGGTATGACTGGCCGATTTTTGTAAAGCATCCAGCATGGCTTCGTCCGTTGAGCCAGGGGCTACAAACAATAGGTTTTCTTTAATGGTGCCCGCAAACAATTGAGTGTCTTGGGTTACAAACCCGATTTGGCTGCGCAGTTCGTCAAAGTCTATTTTGGCACCATCTACGCCATTGTAGCGTATGTGGCCTTCGTTGGTGCGGTACAAACCCACAAGCAGTTTCACCAGCGTCGATTTGCCCGATCCACTGGGTCCTACAAAGGCAATGGTTTCGCCTTTTTGGGCCGAAAAGCTGATGCCCTGCAAGGCATACTGGCTGCCGGTTTGATGTTTAAAAAATACGCGATCATACGCCAGCTGCTCAATGGCGCCAAGGTGCACTGGAGCCTCTGGTTTAGGCTCAGGCTTCTTTTGCATAAGGTTGTGGAAATTATTGAGACTAGCCTCGGCTTCGCGATACGCAATAATGATGTTCCCGATTTCTTGCAAGGGACCAAAAATGAAAAAGCTATAAAATGTAAGCGACAGCACCTCACCGGGCAGCAATTTATCGTTGTAAACCAGGTAAAGCAGGGTAAACATGATAATCTGCCGCAACAAGTTAACAAAAGTGCCTTGCACAAAGCTGAGCATCCTTATGCTTTTTACCTTTCGCAGTTCAAGACCAAGTATTTTATAGGTGTTTTTATTTAGCCGTTTTACTTCTTGGTCGGTTAGCCCGAGGCTTTTTACCAATTCAATGTTGCGCAAGCTTTCGGTAGTGCTGCCGGCAAGTGCCGTGGTTTCTTGAACAATGCTTTTTTGAATGCTTTTGATACGTTTGCTAAGTGCGCTGGTAAGCCAGCTGAGCAGAAGCACCCCAACCAAATAAACCGGTACAATACTCCAATGCTTGTTAAAGGCAAAAACCGACACGAATACAATGCCCACCAAAATACCAAATACCACATTAATAAAGAGGCTAATAAAACGTTCTGTATCGTTGCGCACTTTTGTTAAGATGCTAAGGGTTTCGCCGCTGCGTTGGTCTTCAAACTCGGCATAAGGCAGCGCCATGCTGTGCCGAAGCCCATCGGTAAAAATACTGGCACCAAACTTCTGAATGACTACGCTGCTAAAATAATCTTGAAACGCTTTGGCAATTCGGCTAACCATGGCCACACCAATTAAAATGCCCAAATAGACCATTACACCCGAGAAAAACTCGTTTTCTCTACCCTCGGTTCTAAAACTTTTGGCTTTTATGATGTAGTTATCAAACAGCTTTCCAAAAAAAAGCGGGTCTAAAAGCGAAAATGTTTGGTTGATGGCCGCCAGAAAAAGACTAAGGGCAATAAGCCATTTGTAGGGCTTTAGATATTGGAGCAGTAGTTTCATGTTTTACTTGTGATGCGCAAGCTAAAGCCTGCTTCTATTACAATGGTGATATGTTATTCCGAAATTTTGCTAAGCATTCTTTGCTACAGCTGTTGGCGATATTTCAGCGCAACACCTTTTTGCAGAAAGAACGATTTATGTTTCAAGAAACTGTCATGGTCAAGTACTGTGCTGCACCTTTAAAACACGACGGATTGGCAGTTTTTTTCATCTAAGCTACTGTAAGCGAATGCGCTGCATTGTTAAAGGCAGTAAGCTGGTTGTAGCTTTTGGGTGTAACTGCATATCCTGTTATCACTCCGTTTGTGCAGGCAAAGGCCAAGAGGTTATCGG
>RDXD01000428.1 GCA_004292575.1 Bacteroidota bacterium | reverse complement strand
ATCATCATTTATTTTTGTGAACGGCAATAGACCGCCCGGGGACTTTGTTATCCCTGTCCCTTGAAAAAGTCCGCCTTGACCATCAGGTCCATCGCCATTGGGATAAAACTGAGTGCTTTGAACAGGATGTTTATGAAACCCACCATGTGCGTCCACATTTGTTTTTACAACATCTACAAAAAACTTGTCAGGTCCCTTGGCTGGTTCTATTATGACCTGATGGTGGGTCTTAACATAACCGCGAATACTTCCCACTCCACCGTCTAAACTTGATTCTCTTCCCGAATAGTAAGTATGAGTGGTCACGAACCTTATGACATCCTCTCCATCCGGATCAAGAGAGGCTGTAGGGTTGTTAAGAGCATATTGATACGGAGATAGCGATGGATACTTCGTTGTCAATGGATCTACACTAAGCCACTTGCCGAGCCTGCTATCGTAAACCCTTGCTCCAAAATCTAGCTTATTACCAGCTCCAGAAACCTCATTATCATTCTCTTTCCCATTAAACCCGTACCTATAACCACCCCAACTCTCAAAGAACAACTACTACCGCCTACATGCCTGGAAACAACGCCCTACCTATACCAGTACGACCCGGCCACGGTATTACAGCCACAATTACCGCCAGCGCCAACACATACAATACCAGTGCACGGCGATGTTTGGCGGCATCGGAAGAACTGTTTCGGTACACGCTACGTGCCAAGGTGATGAGTACAATGCCAATCAACATCCCGCTGAGGTGTTCTACGGCCCAGAAGCGGGCTACGGGATCTTTCATAACGGCGGCCATGCCCATGCTTTGGAACAACTTAATGCCTAGGCCGCCCGCAAAATATTGGTACAATCCTATGAGGAGGGTAATGTGCGCCGCAATCATGGCAAACAAACCCAGCTTTTTATCGGCAGCGCCAAAGGGCTTGCCCATAGCGGTAATATGCCTTAAAATGTTTATGATAAGCAAAACCAAAATAACCCAACGCATCAGGTTGTGGAGGTGTAACATGCCGGTGTACATGGCGGTAATGATTTAGGGGTTTACAGGGGTGGGCAGCACTTGCATCCTACTCTACCCAATCGGCCACAAAGATATTGGTATCGCGGGTGCCACCATTGTTTCGGTTGCTACAAAACACGATTTTTTTCCCATCGGGGCTAAACATGGGGAAGGCATCAAAACCAGCATCGCGGCTAATCTTGGTAAGGTTGCTACCGTCTTCGTTAATGGTGTACAGGTTAAAGGGAAAGCCACGCTTATACTCGTGGTTGCTGGCAAAAATGATGCGCTTGCTATCGGGCATGTAAGCCGGTGCCCAGTTGGCCTGTCCCAGGGTAGTTACCTGCCGCGGGTTGCTGCCATCGGCGTTGGCAATCCAAACCTCCATTTTGGTGGGTGCCACCAAGTTTTGGGCCAGCAAGCCCTTGTATTCGGCCACGTCTTCGGGGGTTATGGGGCGGCTGGCGCGCCAAATTATTTTTTTGCCATTGGGGCTAAACCAAGCGCCGCCATCATACCCCAGCGCGGTGGTTATCTGCGTGGTTTTTCCCGTTTTCAGATTCATGAGGTAGAGGTCAATATCGCCGTTGCGGGTGCTGGTAAAGAGCATGGTTTTGCCATTGGGGCTAATGGTGGCTTCGGCGTCGTAGCCGGGTGTATTGGTAAGCTGCTTTACAATTTTACCGTTTAGGTCGGCCATAAAAATATCCATGCTACTGTACAGGGGCCAAATGTATTTGTTGCCATATTTACTGCGGTCGGGCACGGGTGGGCAGTCAGCACCCGACAAGTGGGTGCTGGCATACACCACGTGTTTGTTGTTGGCCGTAAAAAAGCCACAGGTGGTACGCCCCTTGCCGGTACTTACCAGTTTTGGCTCAAATTTTTGGCCCGGTTCGGGTATTTTGCCCACATACATTTGGTCGCACGCTATGCCCTCTTTGGGATTTGTTTTTTGAAACACCAGCCACTTACCGTCGTAGCTGAAGTAGGCCTCAGCATTATCGCCGCCAAAGGTTAACTGTTGTATGTTTTTAAAATGCCGCTCCTCGCCATAAAGCACGCTATCGGTTACGGCCTGCTCCGGCACATGCATCATGGCCTTGGGCATATAAAACGATAGCATGCCTGTAGCCATTAAAATGGCAACCATTGGCCACAAAAAGAAAACTCGTTTCATGTGATTTTTATTTTGCGCTTCTGCTAGTTAATAAAGCCAGTTTTTTTGTGTAGCTCTTACACGCCTAACGCTGCAAGGCCCAACCGTTAAACCAGACCCTTAGAGATGTATTAGCCGGCAAGGGTTTGCATAACAACGTATCTTTTACAAAGCTATTGACGCGGATTGCTCGATTAAAAAAAGATTTGTCATGGCTGTGTAAATAAAACAGGTGGCGTGATGCTACGTACTGGCGCTTAGGCCTCCTGCCCCATCCACACGGCACCGCCAATGCTGCTGCGTGCGGCCCCTGTTACGGAATGCATCACGGTGTTTTCTTCGCGCCAGCGCATTACACCCAACAGCGCCATCACCATGGCTTCTTTAAATTCTACCAATTGGGCAGGTGGCACCACCACCTCCACACCCAGCGGTTGCAAGCCCATTGTTAGCCGGTCTATTAAAAACGCATTGGCCGCACCACCGCCCGTTACCAGCACTTGGCGGGGCTGGTGGGCACCCATTTTTTGCACCACCCGCCCCACGCTGCGCACGGTTTGCACCACCACATGCTCTACCATGGTGCGCAGTGCATCTGGCACGCTAAGGTTGGCCGCCTTTAGCACCGGGTAAATGGTATCTGTGCCAAACTGATTGGCCAAGCTTTTGGGGAAAGGCTGACTGTAATAAGGCTGGCCATTTAACTGGCTCAGCACTTCGTCGCGCAGGTGGCCGGTGGCGGCAAGTTTGCCACCATCATCGTAGGGCAAACCCTGCGCCGCCGCAAACATGTTAAGCACACGGTTAGCAGGGCAAATGTCGAAGGCAATGGTTGTGCTAATGCCATCGGGTTGTGCCTGCATGGTAGCGGTAAGGTTGGCAATACCCCCCAGGTTTAACAACAGCGGGTACTTACTCAGCAATAAGGCTTCGCCCATGGGCACAATGGGTGCACCCTGGCCGCCCAAAGCCATATCCATAGCCCGCAAATCGCTTACCACGTTTATGCCGGTTACGGCGGCAATGGCAGCACCATCGCCCAACTGAGCAGTTAGCTGGTTAGCCGGCTCATGAAAGCTGGTGTGGCCATGGCTGGCTATCAATTGCACCCTGTGCTCGAGACCATGCCGAGCTATAAACTGGTTTACGGCCTCTCCCAAATAGTGGCCATACCGCACGTGCAAGCGCAGGTAGTCTAAAGCCGACAGTGCAGTGGCGTGGCGAAGAGCCTCTTCCCAATGCGGGGAGTAAGGCATACACTCAGCAGCCACCACATCATAGGTCCATTGGCCGCGGTTTTCATCAAATTCTACATAGGCCACATCTAACCCATCGAGGCTGCTGCCACTCATAATGCCAATGGCTCGGTACTGCATTTTTGAATTGTTTTATTTTGAAAAAAACAGAAAAATATAAGCGTGTAAAACTAAGGCAAAGCACACGTGTGTGGAAACACTAGCGATGACCACGGGCTGGGCGCGGCACACCCAAGCTTTGGAAACTTAGAAAGTGCTACTTTGCGGCACTTGATAAAAATTATATGATGGTAACCAACCTGAGTAACCAACACAGCCTGATAAGCAACTGGGTAAGCACCCTAAGAGACGTAAACCTGCAAACCGACCGGGCCAGATTTAGGCGAAATTTAGAGCGCATTGCCGAGGTGATGGCTTACGAAATAAGCAAAACCATGCCCAGCACTGTGCGGCAGATAGAAACGCCTTTGGGCACGCACGACAGCAAAGTGATGGCCGAACAACCGGTGTTGGCTACCATTTTAAGAGCTGGCTTGGGTATGCACCAAGGCATGCTTAACTATTTTGATGGTGCCGATAATGCCTTTATAAGTGCCTATCGCAAACACGACCGCGATGGGGGCTTCGACATTAGCATGGAATACGTAAGCTGCCCCGAACTTGAGGGCCGCATTGTTATTGTAACAGACCCTATGTTGGCCACCGGTGCATCGCTGGTTAAAACCATTCAATACTTAAAAAACGTAGGCTTGCCCGCCAAAATACACGTGGCCTGTGCTATTGCGTGCACTGCAGGCATAGAGCACCTGCGGCGGCAGGCACCTGAGGTTAGCATTTGGTGTGGCGATATTGACGATGAAATAACCGCCAAGGGCTACATTGTACCAGGCCTTGGCGATGCCGGCGATTTGGCATTTGGACCAAAACAACAGAATTGATATAGCCCGCCGCTACGAAAACCTAACACACCTTAATTAAAGTCACCTTACGGTATTGTGTGGCTAACCAATAGCTTTGCAGCATGCAAATTGAAATTTTAAAGTCGAAAATTCACCGGGCCGTGGTTACCGAAGCCAATTTAAATTACATTGGCAGCTGTACCATTGATGAAGATTTACTGGACGCAGCCGGCATGATTGCCAACGAAAAAATACAGATTGTTAACGTAAACAATGGCGAAAGACTGGAAACCTATGTGATTGTGGGCCCACGTGGTAGCGGTGTTATTGCGCTAAACGGTGCAGCGGCGCGTATGGTGCAGGCCGGCGATATCGTCATCATCATGAGCTATTGCATCCTCAATTTTGAAGCCGCCAAAACACACCAACCCACGGTTATTTTCCCAAAAACAGGCAACAAACTGTAATGGGCCGAGGCATGTAATTAGTATTTAATTTACAATAAGTGGGTTGGTAGCCATGGCCACACTAAATTAGCAGCCATGGGCAAAACAAAAGTTAGCAATATTCTTCAATACCTGTTGTTTTTGGGCATTGGCATTGGGTTAATATGGTATAGCAGCAAGGATCTTAGCCCCGAGCAAATAGCGCAGCTGAAGCTATCGTTTACCCACACCCGATTTTTGTACATGCTACCGGTAGTGGTGGCACTGCTGCTGGCTCACTACAGCCGCACCCTCCGTTGGAAACTCGTGATGCAGCCCTTGGGCTACAACCCTAGCACCACAAACACATTTTTGGCAGTGATGATTGGTTATTTTTTTAACCTACTGGTGCCGCGGCTGGGCGAGGTAATGAAGTGCACCGTGCTAGCCAAATACGAAAAACTGGCGCCCGATAAGCTAGTGGGTACCATTGTGGCCGAACGGGCCGTGGACATGGTTTGCCTTATTTCGGTTATTTTGGCCATGATGGCCACCCAATACGACGTTATGGGGGCATACACCATTGATTTGCTGAAACAGCTGGTGCAACAAAAAGGCGGCGGGGGCATAAACTGGTTGAAGTTGGCGCTGATATTGGCTGTTGCGGTTGGTGCCATATGGCTGCTGCGCTACGCATTTGCCCATTATGCCAACAAAGGAATTCTTCTAAAAGTAAAAAACATAGGCAAAAGCGTGTGGCAGGGCCTTACCAGCATTGGGAAACTTAGCCGACCCTGGGCTTTCTTGGCGCACACGCTGTTTATTTGGATCATGTACTTGGCCAGCATTTGGTTGGGATTTAAAGCCTTTCCAGCGGTGGCCCAGCTGGGCATAAACCCTGCGGTAAGCATATTGGGCTTTGGCAGTTTGGGCATGATAGCCACCCAAGGCGGCATTGGCGCCTACCAGTTTGCGGTGCAAAAAACCCTGTTGCTATATGCCGTACCCGCCGTTACAGGGCTGGCTTTTGGGTGGGTGCTATGGGGTGCCCAAACCGTTTTTACACTGGTTACGGGCCTCATTTGCTTGCTACTTTTACCAATTTACAACCGTAAAAAACATGCGCAGCAGCCAAGCCATAGCCGCTAAAATAATGACCCCCGAGCAGTTGCAACGCCAGCTTAGCGTGTGGCGTTTGCAAAACAAAACCATTGCCTTTACCAATGGGGTTTTCGATTTGGTGCACGAAGGCCACATCTTCTCGCTAAGCCAAGCCGCTGCCGAAGCCGATGTGCTGGTGGTGGCGCTAAACAGCGACGATAGTGTGCGCCGGCTTAAAGGCCCCGAGCGTCCTTTGAACACAGCACAAGCCAGGGCGCTGGTAATGGCCGCACTGCTTATGGTGGATGCGGTGATCATATTTGATGAAGACACCCCCCTTGAACTGGTAAAGCAGGTGCAGCCGCAGGTGATGGTAAAAGGCGGCGATTACCGGCCCGAACAAATAGCGGGAGCCAAAGAGGTAATAGCAGCTGGGGGTAGAGTGGTAATAAACCCGCTGGTGGAGGGCATTAGCACCACCGCCATCATTGCCAAAATGCGGCAGTAAAGCACAATTCCTACAAGGCCAGCAAGCTACAGCCCCGCACATCGCTGTGGTCCACACGGCCCAGCACCTCAAAGCTGCCGTTGGCATATACACGGCCCAAATCGGCGGTTTCAATAAAAGCGCAGCTGTGCACGTTGGCCAAATCAACTATACACAGCAGCCCTACCCCACTGTTTTGCACCTGCAAGGGGTCGTCTTGCTGGCGCACCAAAACCCTGAGCCAGGGCGGACAGGTAAACAAACCATCGGCAATGGCATAGGCCTGGCTCATCATTTCCGTCATGCCATATTCTGCGGCAATGGCGGGCAGCCCAAAAGCCTGTATCAGTTCCTCATGCACTTCGGCCCGGGTAATCTCGGCCTTGCGGCCTTTCATGCCGCCGGTTTCCATTACCACCGTGTGCCGCAGCGGCATGGGATAAGCCGCGGCAAAATCGAGTAGCGCAAACGTAACCCCCAGCAGCAAAGTGCGCTTACCCGCTGCCTCGCGCCGCTGTAGCGTGTGCACCAGTTCACCCTTGGCTTGCAAAAAAAACCCGCTATCGGCACACCCCGAAGCAGCCACCAAGGCCTGCGCCATGTATATAAGGCCACTACCCTCCCGCTCCATGTAAGAAGGCAACAAACAAAGTACGGCGTACTGCTGCACAGGGCCATACACCCGCTCAAAGCCACGCATAAACGCCGCTTTGTACACTGCCAAATTTTTTACCACATGGCTGCTGGCACCTGTGCCGCCTGTAGAACTGCTGGTAAACACGGCTTGCCCCTCGCCCTTAAACGACACCACACGGTGGGTTTTAAAAAAACCAATGGGTAAAAATGGAAATTCTTGCACCGTTGTGATGGGTCCGCTGCGGCCTAAGGCTTGCACAAACTGGGCGTAAATAGGATTGTGGCCAAGCTGATGAACAAAAATTTGTTGCGCTAGTGCAAGAAAGTCACCTTCACTAACGTTAAAAATTTGGTCCTGCCAAAATGTATCTTTTTCTGTAATCAAGCTTATACGTAATTTTGAATTATGCCACTACAAAAATCTACAATAACTGGTATTGCTGCGGCTTTTTTTATGACGGCTTTTTTTGTGGCTTGCAGCAAAGAAAAGTTTACCACCAAACCGCAGCTGTTTTTTAAAAAGGTTGAAAGTTACAATGTTGGCCGTGGGCAACTTATTGACATTACACTGGAGTTTACCGACAAAGAAGGCGACCTTACAGACAGCATTTTTATACGCAGTGTCACCACCCGCTGTCCTACAAGTAATTCCACGGTAGGCTACAAACTACCCGAGTTTGATACCTCCTCTAGACTGAAAGGAGAATTCCGAATAATCTTCGAAAACCAAACCAATAACACTGGCTTTCTCGTCTTTACGGGCAATCGTTGCAACCGCCCCGATACCACCATGTTTTCTTTTTGGATGCGCGACAGGGCTAAAAACATGAGCGATACCATAAGCATTGATAGGCCCATCATTATCCGCAACAATTAAGCACCGACTTACGCAAATATTGCTGGCAGCCCATTATAGCAATTTGCTAATGGGTTTGGGTGCCTTGGGCCTAAGTTTACATGGCAGTTTTTTGCTAGGCAATGACAACAGTGGTTTTTTACCGGCACTTATTTCTGGCTTGGTAGCCTTGCTGTACTACAACCTTCACTATGGTTTGGGCACGCTGCAGGCACAACGCCACGCGGCTTTGCTAACGCCTCGGCAACGATTTATGAATGCCCATTTTACCACAATTTTTGCCATCAGCTTAGCCTCCGGAATACTGGCAAGCGTGCTTTTTTGCGCATTGTCCCCTTTTACACCGTCGCAGTGGTGGCTGTTGGGCGGCAGCGGCCTTATTACCGCTGTATATTCCATTAAAGCCAACATCAACACCAGGTTTCTGCATGGGGCTTGGGCCGCTTGGGCAAAGCCAATGGTACTAAGTACTGCATGGACGGTATTCACGCTGCTGCCATGGCTCACAACTACCACCAATCACGGCCATTTAGTAACTGTGGCCATACAGCGTTTTTTACTTTTGCTGTCCATTTGCATTCCGTTTGATGTTCGCGACACGCTAAAAGACCGGAAGAGGATTGGGGCTACCCTTTATGATAGCCATGGTATAAAACCACTGATGCTGTTTTCCGGCGTGCTATTGTTGCTATCGCTGGCATTGGGTTTTGTAGGCCCCGGCGTAGCAAGCCCATGGTTGCCCAACTGCCTGCTAATGGGCACTGCCTACGGCTTGGGATGGGTGCTGGTACGCTGGGCATTTAAGCAGCCCAAAAAGCTTTGGCCCTTCGTTTGGCTCGACGTACATTTGGTGGTTTATCCGCTGTGTTGGTGGATAGCACAGTTGTGATTATTTTTTTGAAACACCCCCTTTTTATACCATGGCAAAAAGCAAATTGAAACCCGAAAAAGAGAAAGTTAAAACAAAAGAGCCCAAGCAACCGAAGCAGATTAGCGCCGAGGGCTATTCATTTTTAAAAACCTATCTTAACACACCTAGCCCAGTTGGCTTTGAATACACGGGCCAAAAAGTGTGGCTAAACTACGTGCGCCCTTTTGTGCACGAAACCTTTACCGACCCCTACGGCACCGCTGTGGCTGTGGTTAACCCCAATCACCCATTTAAGGTGGTAATAGAAGCCCACGTAGATGAGATAAGCTGGTTTGTAAACTACATTACCGACGGCGGTCTTATTTATCTAAAACGCAATGGTGGTGTAGATCAGCAAATTGCGCCCAGTATGCGGGTTTTAATACATGGCAAAAAAGGTATGGTAAAAGCAGTGTTTGGGTGGCCGGCCATCCACACCCGCATGGCATCAGCCGATAGCAAAGAACCGCTGCCGAAGGTGGAAACCATCTTTCTGGACTGTGGCGCACGCAATAAAAAAGAGGTAGAAGAACTGGGCATACACATAGGCGCCGTGGTAACCTATCAGGATGGCTACGACGAGTTGGCCCACGACCATCTTATAGCCAGGGCTTTTGACAACCGTGTGGGTGGCTTTATGATTGCTGAGGTGGCGCGCCTGTTGTTTGAAAACAAAGTGGAACTACCCTTTGGCCTGTATGTGGTAAACGCGGTGCAGGAAGAAATAGGCCTACGCGGTGCCGAAATGATAGCCCGTAGGCTAAAGCCAAACATTGCCATTGTAACCGATGTAACCCACGACACCACTACACCTATGATTAATAAAAATATAGAGGGTGACGTGGCGTGCGGCAAAGGCCCAAGCCTGGCCTATGCGCCAGCCATACACAACAAGCTACTGGCTTTTGTAGAAGCCATTGCCGAAAAACAAAAAATACCCGTGCAGTGGCGCGCCCTTAGCCGCAGCACCGGTACCGATACCGATAGTTTTGCCTACAGCAACGATGGCTGCCCCAGTGTGCTGATTAGCATACCGCTGCGCTACATGCACACTACAGTGGAAATGCTACACAAAAGCGATATTGAAAACACCATTAAACTGATGTATGAAACGCTAAAAAAACTAACCCCCGATACCAACCTCAGTTATTTTGAATAAGCTTGGCCGCCCCGCAACGGGCGGCTTTTTTTGTGCCCGCAGATTCTGTAAAAAACAAAATAACTTTACCGCAGCAAATGGCAAGTAAATAACATGCAATAACAAGTTGAGGCCACGTTTGAATGCCAGTTGGCATGAAAACGTGAAGCCAAATAAAATTGTTAGCCATAGCTAATACTCCTGTTGGTAAAATGCTGCATTTGCAATGGCGGAACTTTACCACTGCTGCATTAAATTTCGTAGAGTTGAAGTGCTGCTTTGCGCCCGGCAAGCAAAAAACACTTTAGTATGTAAGGGCATAAAACATTAACCAAAGCAAGCCTATGTTTTTAAAGCAAGTTTACAGGTACAACAAATGGCTTTTTGCAGCTTTTGTTGCTTTCGGCGTAGCTCAGTTGCTGGTATTTTCCAAACCCGGTATTGTGTTCAGCCCTTTTTACAACTATGGTATGTACTCTGGGGTCATTCATATAAAGCCCGTTTATTCAGTTACCCATTTCGAAGGGCTTAAAGCGCATGAATATAGTCCACAAGAATGGGATAAGATTTTTGTGACCCTTGAGCGCTACGAAGCACTGCCGCAAAACGACAGTATTTACATTAACCACATTGCAAGACTGTACCGTAAAATAGGCCTTTCAGCACCCAATATCCAGCATTTTAGCCTTGCCGTGCCACCCCATGTTTTTGAGGCTTGGTATTCCACTTACGTAAAAAAGACCGTTTCTAATGGTGCTCTAAAAAGTTCGTTGGCACGCCAAACCAAGCAGTACCGATGGACTGGGCAAAAACTGGAACCGCTTCCTTAAATCTTACCATGCAAAGTCTCACACATTTGTTGCGCCGCCGCCTTACCACACAGTTGTTGATGATGTTTTATGCATTGGCCATTTATAAGTGGGCGAACGGCTTATGGATGTACCAAATGGAGCCCATTTTTTTCAACACCCGTTTTGATGGCACTACTTGGCTGCTTATGCAAACCGGCGTACACACCTGGCTATTGCATCATCCGGCGGCCTACGGCTGGTGCGATGCGTTATTTTACGGCTGGCCGCTGGTGTACGCAGCTTTATGGCAAAAGAAACCAGGAAGCCGATGGGCGGTGTGTGTGGTGTGGCTTTTGATAAACTGGCTTTACGTGCAGTGCTACACGCTGTATCCCACCAACAGCATCGAGGCGCATTTGGGATGGCTGTTACTGCCACTGTTGCTGGGCGCACAACGGCTTCAAACCTTCTATTTTGTATTACACGGACTTCGGTATGTGTTCATTTTTCTCTTTTTCACCGCCGGGGTGTGGAAGCTGCGGCAAGGCGGTTTTTTCAATGTAGATCAAATGAGCGGCATACTGCTGTATCAACATAGCAGCTGGCTGGTTTCTGAGCCCAACCACTGGTACAGCCAAGCCATCTACTGGTTGGTTCAGCATCCGGTGGTAGGTTACTTGCTATATGCCGGCCTCACCATTTGGGAGCTGGTTTGGGCGGTTGGTTTCTTCACAAAACGCTATGATTGTCTCCTGTTTGTGTCTTTTTTGGTGTTTTTGGTTACCGACTACGCACTCATGCGCATTCCGTACACCGAGCTGCTACCGCTGGCATTGCTGCTCCTGTTTTCGGGCTACTTGCTTCCAAAGGCTGAGGAAGAACAAGCCATTGCCCAATAAGTTATTTTACAAAACGGCGCAGTTCGCGGTCGTTATCGCGGGCCTTAATGGTATCACGCTTGTCGTGCAGTTTTTTGCCCTTGCCCAAACCAATTTCCAGCTTTGCCCATCCATCTTCGTTAAAAAAAATTTTCAACGGCACAATGGTGTATCCCTTTTCTTTGGTTTTATTCAACAGCTTTTTTAGCTCTTTTCGGTGCAGTAGCAATTTGCGCTCTTGGGTGGGCAGGTGGTTGTAAATGGTACCCAGCTTATACTCGCTAATGTGTAAGCTTTTTATATACAGTTCGTTATCCTGAAAAAAACAATAGGCATCGTTAAAACTGGCTTTGCCGGCGCGCAGGCTTTTTACCTCGGTGCCTGTAAGCACCATTCCTGCGGTGTAGGTTTGCTCTATAAAAAACTCGTGATAGGCCGCTTTGTTGCTGATGCTCATGCTATTGTTAATCTTGGTACTTTAGCATACGCACATTGGGCAGTGCGCATGCGTACGCAAGCGGTAAAGGTATAGTATTGACGCTGATTGGCTTAAAGGGTATTGGGCATGGCAAGAAAAATACGCATAGACTCACCACTATGCTAAGCGGCAAACAAACTCAACAATCGTCCCAAGGTCTCTTTCAGCTGTTTTCTATCTACAATTAAGTCTAAAAATCCATGCTCCATTAAAAATTCGCTTCGCTGAAAGCCTTTTGGAAGATCTTTTTTTATGGTTTCCTTAATTACTCTGGGGCCGGCAAAACCAATCAGTGCTCCGGGCTCACCCATAATAACATCGCCCAGCATGCTAAAACTGGCCGTGGTGCCGCCAAAGGTTGGATCGGTGCATAGACTAAAATACGGTATGCCGGCATCGCTAAGCAGGCTAAGGCTACCCAGCGTTTTGGGCAACTGCATCAAACTAAAGGCGCTTTCCATCATACGTGCCCCTCCACTTTTGCTTATAATAAGCAGTGGAATTCGGTGCTGAATGCTGTAATGAGCCGCGCGGCAAATTTTCTCCCCCATTACGCTACCCAAACTACCGCCAATAAAGTCGAAATCCATACAAGCAATTACCAACGGAAGTTCGTTTACCATGCCATGGGCCACGCTCATACTATCATGCAAGTCGGTTTTTGCCCAGGTCTCCTTCAAGCGCGCTTCATAAGGCTTAAGGTCGGTAAATTGCAAAAAGTCTTTGCTAAAAATATTATCGAACAAGCGTTCAAAACTGCCGTTGTCAAACAAAATATGGAAATACTCATCGCTACCAATGCGGTGGTGATAGTTACAATTGGGACACACGTGTAACCGATCATGTAATTCGGTAAAGCTGCACGTGTGCTTGCATTGCGGACACATTACCCACAAACCGTCGGGGGTTTCGCGTTTCTCGCTGGTGGTGGTTAAAATGCCTTTGCTGCGGCGCCTAAACCATTTTCCGCGCTGCTCTTCCGCTGCAAGGTTCTGTAGCTCTTCGCCAGCCAACCGCTGCTCAAAATCTTCTAAACTCTTTTTTGTAGTGCTCATAACGGCCATTTAAGGTACTATGGGTTATACTGCTGTAAACAAACGGCGCACAAAGCGCTGTTTAATCATAGGCCATTTGGCCCCGGGGACGGTGTGGGTGCAGCACATTTTGCATCAACTTTGCTGGGTTTTGGGGTGTGGCACTGGCAGTTTATGTGGTAGGTTCCGTATTTGGCACTTTTTCAAAAACTGCCAGCATGCAAAAATACAAGCTCACTGTTACAAAGTTGAATGGCAAGGTATTGGTAAAACGGTAAAAGCAAAACGGTCGTAAGAATGCCAGAGCAAAATTTACGACCGGTGCTGTAACCTATTGAATACTAAGCGTTTCGGTTAATGCAATTGAGATCTTCAAAGGCGGTGGTCAGCCTTTTCATAAGTGCTTCTTCGCCCTTGCGCAACCAAACCCGCGGGTCGTAGTACTTTTTATTGGGGCTATCGGCACCACCGGGGTTGCCCAACTGGCCCTGCAAAAAGTCTTGGTTGGCTTTGTAGTAATCCATCACCCCTTCCCAAAACGACCATTGTAAATCGGTGTCAATGTTCATTTTAATGGCGCCGTAGCCAATGGCTTCGCGAATTTGGTGTTGCGGGCTGCCGCTGCCACCGTGAAACACAAAAAACACAGGCTTGTCTCCAGTGCCATGTTTGGCCTGAATGTAATCTTGGCTATTTTTAAGTATCACGGGCCTTAGCTCCACATTACCGGGCTTATATACGCCGTGTACGTTGCCAAATGCGGCGGCCACACTAAACATGCTGCCTACCTGCCCCAAATGCTCGTAGGCATAATCTACGTGCTTAGGCTGTGTGTACAGCTTTTCGTTGTCCACATCGCTGTTGTCCACCCCGTCTTCTTCGCCACCGGTTACGCCCAGCTCAATTTCTATGGCCATGCCCAGCGGCTTCATGCGCTTAAAAAAATCTACCGAGGTGTGAATGTTTTCTTCCACCGACTCCTCGCTTAAATCAAGCATGTGGCTGCTGAACAAAGGCTGGCCTTTTTCTTTATGAAACTGTTCGCCGGCGTCTAGCAAAGCGCTTATCCACGGCAGCCACTTTTTGGCAGCATGGTCGGTGTGCAGCACTACCGAAACACCATAATGCTTAGCCACGTTGTGCACATGCAGCGCACCCGACACCGCACCACTGATATTGGCTTGCAAACCCGCATTGGGCATGCCCTTACCGGCTATAAATTGAGCTCCGCCATTGCTAAACTGAATAATAACGGGCGAATTTACTTTTGCGGCGGTTTCAAGCACCGCATTTATGGTGTTAGTACCAATGGTGTTAACCGCTGGCAGGGCAAAGGCGTTATCCTTAGCGTCGTTCATTAAAGCCTCAAGTTCTGCTCCGTGCAAAACCCCGGCACTGTATTTTGCCATAATGTGTTTTTTAAATTATGCCGCTAAGTTAGCCGTCGCGGCCAAAGTAGCATGCTAATTTTTTATCAAAGCCCTTTGCAGGTATCTTCTGGCAATACCAACCCCAATCCGCAACGGTTATCCAAGAATGGCCAAGTCGTTTTTTCTTAGAACAGCTCGCCCTGCTGCTGATCGGCAGGCTTAGCAAGTTCCCATTGCATGCCCACTGCTTTTTTGTCAACCAACTTGTTGCCGGCGGCCTTCCACCCCATTACATCAATAAACTCGGCCACTTTAATGCGTTGGTCGGTAGCCTGGGCACCAATGCCTACCGTAAGCACCAGCGTAGGGGCCGGGGCACTGGTTACCAACTTTACAAAGTTGTCTTTGCTTTCTTTTATAAACTGGAACCTTGTTTTTAAGGTTTGTGTTTCAATTTTAAATCGCTTGATGTTATACTGCTGTTTATCCGCGTCAAAGTAAATGGCGGTAAGCACGGCCGTGGGGCTAAACCGTTCTAGCAGCAGCAGGTCGTTCACCTCAAAGCGTTGGGTCAGCTCCTGGTCGGTTATTTCGTAGGTGCCGTTTCGGTACACAGCCAGCAGCCTGTCGTCGCCTTCAAACATGCCAAGATACCGGCCTTTTTCATCGGCATTGATGCGCCCAAACTGCCCATCGTACCACAGCTTTCTGCCAGCAAGGGTGCTGCGCCCAGCTTCCTTGAACTTCACATTTTTTACGGGATACTTCGTTACCTGATTGCCATTGGAGCTGCGGCCTTTAATGGATATTTCCTCAAAATAAAAGTCGAACTCCTTTTGGCGGGCACTGCTGGTGGGTGTAAGCAGCACCTTTACCACCTCGGCTTCGCCGTTGGCATTGGCACTAAAGTAAAGCACACGGCTTTTCTCATTGCCTTGGGTTAAATCATATTCTT
>RDXD01000033.1 GCA_004292575.1 Bacteroidota bacterium | reverse complement strand
CCTTTTTTACTCGTTAATTGAATTTTTAAATAAACCAAATTTTTTGGCAATTTGTGGTACAAAACCCGGAGATTAGCGTATTAGGGTAAAGGTACCGCTGGACTTGGCCAGTTTCCCTGTGTAATCTATGGCCTGGCAATCGTAAACAAATGCGCTGGTGGCCTGTAGTTCGCCTTTTATACGCCCATCCCACCCGCGCCCAATGGCTCTTGTTTCAAACACCAGCTGTCCATAGCGGTTATACACCCTAAAGTAGTTCAACTGTCGCATCCCGGCTAAGGTTGGGCGTATCACATCATTTCGGCCATCGCCATTGGGTGTAAATGCCGACGGTACAAAAATGCTGGGCAGCGTTTTAAATATCCGAACGTTTAATGCATCGGTGGCGTTGCAACCCTGAAAAGTGCTCACAAAAAGTTGGTACACAATTAAGGTATCGTTGCCGGAAGGCAGCAGTCCAGGGGTTATAGTAGCCACAGGATTAATGATGGTCGTGCTATTTAGTCCGGTAGCGGGTGTCCATAAAAAGGTGGTGCCATTCGTTACGCCATTCAGCTGAAGCGGCTGGCCAAGAACCACGCTGGTATCACGGCCTGCAAATACGGTTACTTGTGGCGATACATTTACGATTACGGTATCAAATGCTGGCTTAGGGCAGCCAAGCGTATCCGTTACGGACAATACAAAGGCGGTGGTACTACGCAAAGTGGTAGTAGTAATGAGGCTGTTCCTATTGCTTACCAAATTGGCCGGGCTCCAATTGGCGCTGCGTCCATTGCTGGTACCCACCAGCGTTGCTGTACCATTAAAGCAAATATTGGTATCGGCTCCGGCACTTATTACGGGGTAGGGTACCGTTCTAATGGTAATGCTGTCCCTGGCTTGGCATTTCCCCAAATTGGCGTTAATGGTGTAGGTGGTGGTTGCACCTAAAGGGGTTGCCCTAGGGTTCTTTACGGTATTATCGTTTAACCCTGCCGAGGGTGTCCATAAAAAGCTTAGCGCTTGGGTTATGGGGCGTAGCACAATGGTGTCGGTTCGGCAAATCGTGGTGTCTCTCCCAGCATCTACCGTAATAAAATCTAACACGTTTACCCGCACACTATCTACGCCTACACAGCCTCGGTCATTGAGGTCAACATAATACGTTATGGTATCTTTTGGAAACACCAGCGGGTTAGGGGTATTGGCGCCTATCATAAACTGATTGGGGCGCCAGCTAAAACTGCCCGTACCCGCTGCGCGAAGCTGTAAGGTATCTATGCTACATATCAAGGTATCCCTAAATGCCAGCTGAATGATGGGCTTATCCAAAACGGTTACGCTTAGGGTGGCCGTGTCGGTGCAGCCATTGTTGCTGCCATTTGTTAGCGTTACCGTGTAGGTGCCGGCCGCAGGGTACACGTATGCAGGGTTGCGAAGTCGGCTGGTATCGCCTTGGCTGGATGGGTCACCAAAATCCCACCGCCAATTGTTGATGGTGCCATAGGTAGTAGTACTGCGATCGGTAAATTGGTAGGCTACCCTGGCGCAAACACCAACCACGTCAAACTGGGCGTCAAAGGTTGGGAATACCCGCACCTCGGTGGTAGTACTATCTGGGCATTTTGTGCCGCGGTTCACCACCAACTTGGCAATGTAAACGCCAGTGTCGGGGTACACAAAGGTGGGTGTAGGCAAATTGCTGGTGTCAGAAGTGGAGTTTCGCACACCAAAGTCCCAGTAGTAACTTGAAATGCCGGAAGAGGTAGATTGGTTTTGAAACGGCACCAAAAAGTCGCTGCAATTGATGATGTTTTTGGGCAAATCGGCACGTGCTATATCGCAATTTCCCACTGTAATGTGGATTTCTTTGCGGCTCACGGCCACCGAAATTCCATTGCGGTACTCTTCCACAAACACCGCCACCACATACTGGCCTGCTGCCGATGGCGCCACACCATCTATAATACCGGTTCTCGGGTCAATGGTTACCCGTGCACCCAATGGTCTATCGGCTGTAAAGCCCGTGCTGTAGTTCAAATCTGGGAAGGGCGGCATATTTGGAGGAATAGGTCGTGCGGTAGCAGTAGGGGTATTAAGGCCAGCTGTAAAACTATACACCAACGAATCACCGTCGGGGTCGGTGGCTTTAAAAGGGAAGGTAAAACGGTTGTCGGCGCACACTAGGGCGGTATCTTCTTGCGCAAATACCGGGCTGGCATTGGTAAGGTACACAGCACCCACGGGGTTGGCGTTCAGTTTTACAGTATAAGTAACCCCCGCGTTAGACGACTGGGTTATGTTAACGATGCCCGGTATGCGGCAACACCGCTGCACACTCAAAATTGTACCCGACACTCTCACCGGTACATCAACCGTGGGCCAAGCGTATGAGTCAATGCGGTAGCACACCGGTGGTGGATTGATAATGCATTCAAACGAAGTGCGGCTCGTAATTTTAGTGCCGCTAAGTGGTATTGTGTAGGTGGTATCCAGCGCATTGGTGCCAGCGTTAAAAACGCCCAAAGTAATATCGGCGTCTATTTGGCCGCCTTGGCTGCCACAGTCCAAATATTGATATACCACTACCGAAAATCTGGCATGGCTGGGTCGCCCCGGTGTGGGGCCTATGTAGCGATATTCAATATACCCCCCCTTTAGATGCGCCGCTGTAGCTGTGTTTCCTTGGGCAAAAAGGCATGCTGCTAAAATTAAACAGGCCCACAGTTTGGGCATAAAGCTCAATCTGGCCTTCGCATCAACTTTCCCTGTGCTTAGGACCATTGTTTTTACGGCCAAATAGCCTCTGGTTCGGCCATCAGCCGAAGCATTTAAACACGGCGCCCTGCGTTGCATTTTTTTAGTCGCGAGTCTGTTTTGGTTGTTGTAGTTCAATGTAGTTTCAATTTGTGCCGACGCTTTTTACCTGATAAGTACAAAACTACCGCTTTTTTTTACGGTTTTACCCAAGTAATCAATGGCCTGACATTGGTACACAAACGTATTGCTTGCCTGATTATTTCCTTTAATGTTCCCATTCCACCCCTTTCCCTGCTCCTTTGTTTCAAATACCAACTGTCCATAGCGGTTGTACACCCTAAAATATTCCAGTTGCCTTATGCCGGGCAGCGTT
>RDXD01000032.1 GCA_004292575.1 Bacteroidota bacterium | reverse complement strand
ATGCAGTTTCAATACCCAAATGGAACCAGCATTCCGCCGGGGGCCGTGCAGGTGGTGGGTGTGCCAAAATGCTTGCGCTTCAATAGGCCCACCGCCAATGTAGACAGTTTCTTGGTACTGCCTCAGTTCAGCCCAATCAAAAAATCGGCTGCGTTTGTAGTATCGGTATGGGTAAGGGGCGAAAACGGTTGCGCGGCTGCTATTGCGCAGGGCGCAGGGGTCGGCGTTGGCTTCGATGGCCAAACGCCTACGGCACTGGTAGCTACTGGCGTACCTATTGAAGGCTGGCAACGCTTGGAGGCCACCATTGCTGGTGTGCCGCCAACCGCATCCGCGTTAAAAATGCACTTTATACCGGTAGGCTCTGCCTTATTTGTTGATGATATTCGGATTCATCCTTTCAACGCGAGTATGAAATCTTTTGTGTACAACCCCCTAAACCTGCGGCTAATGGCAGAACTTGATGAAAACAATTATGCCAGTCTTTATGAGTATGATGAAGATGGTACGTTGGTAAGGGTGAAAAAAGAAACCGAACGCGGTATTCAAACCATCAAAGAAACGCGCAATGCCATGGCTAAATAAATAATGTAGCCTCAGTAGCGAAAGCTGTGATGGCCATAAGTGAAGCAAAGGATAATTTGGACGACGAAAACCAAACGGTAATGCATAACGAAACATATACGGGTTTTAAAATAGTAGGTAGGGCAGTTTTGTACCAATTGCGCTGCTACTACATGGCCCTGCTGGTGCTTTTAACTGCCAACAACTTACCGGCACAGGGTGGCGATACGTTGCGAAATGCCGAACTGAGCTTGGAGTTTGGCAAGATAAATGCCGCTTTTTTGCGCCTAAAGCACACAGCATTCAATATTGATTACAGATATAGTATCGGTGGCGACCGCGTTGTAGCAATAGACTCTGCTACTGCTACCTACCAAGTACACAACGGCATGATGAGTGGCACGATGGGGGAGGTTCGGTTGTTGCGAAATGGCAAATACACCATTTCGGTAAATACAGAGGATTCGTTTATAGCTATTGATAAGCAACACGCCGAAACCAGTAATTTGTACATTAACGTGTTAGATTCTTTTTTTAGGACGGCGAATATAAATGGCTTTGAAAAAATAGTGCTGCCTGGTGGAGGCACCAAGCTTTCGGTAGTTTTTAAACCCGATGCATTTTATAAAAATTACGCCGTAACCTATGATGATGGCTATCGAATAACTGGTGTAAGAATAGAATACTTGAACACCGAGTTGGGCGACGACGGATTGCCACCACCGCTGGGCAGCACCCGAATCATGGAGGTGCGATACCACGCGTACCGAAATGCTGCTTTTGATATTAGCATTTTTGACGAGGGGCAGTACTTACGCAAAAACGAAAACGGCCAGTGGGTAGGGACGGGTGCTTATGCTGGGTGGGAAATAATGACGGCTACCCCCGACTTGTAAAGCCTAACAAGGCTAAACCAATTGAAGAACGAAAAAGGTCACAAAACACGCGATGAACTATTGTAAACATTTTATACTATCAAATTTGAACCGCCCAATTGATACTCAAAGAACCGTAAGGGTTGTGTAAGCCTATAGTTATACAACCGGGTTATACGCCGAGGGTAATTGAGCTTTAACACAATTGATTATTTTATACAACACTAGGTATGAAAAAAGCGCCACTACCACTGAATAATGTCAGCAAGATGCTGAGTTTGCTGCTGCTACTATTGTCCGTTGGGCTTAGTGCAATGGCCAAAAAAGAAGTATGGGCCAACGCTTTATTAGGCGACCCAATTGTGCCTTTAAGCAAACGCTTGACGGTTGGTAATACTATGGTCATTACCGACAGCGGCAACACCGTGCCTGTACAGGTCAACTATGGCTGGAACAGCTATGTTGTGCTTCGTATAAATGAGTTGTATGGCATCCCAGGCAAAACAGTTTTGCCAGCTAACTTTACAGCTACCGTGCAGTTTACAGTCAATTTCACGCCGCCAGGTGGGGCAAACACCACTACCAGCCAATCGCTAACGCTAAACTATAACCAACTGCAAACCAACGATTTGCGCCAAGTTTTTGTGGTGGGTGCCGCTAGCGCAGTCACGGTAACGGTAACGGCTTTAACTGTACAGAACGCTAACATAAACGGTGTACTCCCTTGGTTAGTGTTGGAAAGCTTTTTGGAAGTAGAACGGCTGTACACTATGGACTGTAGCAACAGTAATTTAATTGCTACTTTATCTAATCTGGCCGTAGCACCCCAATCGACTGCAGATGAGGTAGCGGTAAGCTGGAGCAAGGTGGTGGCCGCCGATGTGTACGACTTAGAATGGGCTTGGGTGGATAAGCAAGCCCTAGATAGCGGCTTGTACAATCCTTCTACAACTGCGGGCTTGTCAAAAATCTTTAAATTTAATGCCACCAGAGTAACGGTGGCTATTGAAAACTACAAAATACCACTGCTTTACGACGATTGGGGTACGTTGTTTTACCGCGTACGGCCAGTGCGCATGGGCCAACCTAATGCCGCTGGCGATGCAATGCGCGAGGCTGGTGCATGGCGAATGGGAAATCTTGACAATGGCGGAAAGTTGGTATTTCATGGACACCAACGTAACCTAAACTGGCAGGCCAGCACCAGTTTTGCCGAAGACGGCAAGCGCAAAACTGTGGTGCAATACTACGATGGCAGTTTGAAAAACCGCCAAACAGTGACCAAAGATAATTCGGCTTTGGTGCCAACCACCGTGGTGGCCGAAACCCTCTACGATAGACAGGGCAGGCCCGCCATACAGGTATTGCCCGCACCCACAATCAATACCATCATAAGTTATACCACCCGCTTCAACACACTAAATGGTGCCGAGTACGACAAAAATGCCTACGACAATACGCTGGCCCAGGCGGGTTATTGCGGCACCCGTGCCGCGGCCATGGACTCTGGCGCAATGGGTGCTGGTAGCGGCGCGGCTGGCTACTACTCGGCCAGCAACCCCGAGGCAGGAATACTGCACCACCGTTTTATCCCTAAGGCTAGCGGCTACCCTTACACTGAAACCCGCTACGCGGCCGATAATACAGGCCGAATAGCAGCACAGGGTGGTGTGGGGC
>RDXD01000031.1 GCA_004292575.1 Bacteroidota bacterium | reverse complement strand
GGACAGTAGTGGAAAGCCCACAGTCTCTATGCCAATAGAGACGAGGACTTGGAACGGATGGCCGGGACCACCGCACAAAAAGGGTATGCTGCTGATAGCCCCAAAACGGTTTTTGCTGTGGTTGGGCCTACCTTTGCATCCATGCAAAATATTAGACACCTGAGTAAGGCCCAATTAACCGCTTGGTTTGAGGAACAGGGGCATCAGAAATTTAGGGCGGCGCAGGTGTGGGAATGGCTGTGGGCCAAGCAGGCACACAGTTTTGCGGATATGACCAACCTGAGTAAAGAGCTGCGGCAACAACTGGGCAACAGCTTTGCACTGCCCGCATTGGTGGTAGATGAAACGCAATATAGTGCCGATGGCACGGTGAAAAGCCGCTTTTTGACCTGGGACCAACACGCTGTGGAAGGTGTGCTGATACCTACCGAAGACCGAAAAACGGCTTGTGTGAGTAGCCAGATTGGCTGCAGCCTGAGCTGTAAGTTTTGCGCCACGGGGTACATTGACCGCAAGCGTAACTTGACGTATGACGAGATATACGACGAAGTGGTGCTGATAAACCAGCAGAGCTTGCGGGTGTACAATCAAAAGCTGAGCAACATTGTGTTTATGGGCATGGGCGAACCGCTGCTTAACTACAACAATGTGCTGAAGGCGATTGAACGGATAAGTGCCGAAGATGGACTGGGCATGAGTCCGCGCCGCATAACGGTGAGTACTGCCGGCGTGGCAAAAATGATTGAAAAGCTGGGCGATGATGGCGTTAGATTTAAACTGGCCCTGAGTTTGCACGCCCCTACCGATGCCAAAAGGCATGAAATAATGCCGATAAATGACAGTAACAACATTGAAAGCTTGGTGGAGGCGCTAAACTATTTTTATAAGAAAACGGGTAATGAAATTACACTGGAGTATATTTTGTTTGATGGATTTAACGACAGCCTGAAAGATGCCGACGATTTGATAAAGCTATACCGCCGCATACCGGCCGACCTTATAAACATTATTGAATACAACCCCATAGAGTTTGCGCAGTTTGAGAAACCAAGTGAGGAAAGGACGATGGCCTTTATGCAACATTTGGAAAAAAACCGGGTGAATGCACGCCTGCGGCGCAGCAGGGGGAAAGATATAGACGCGGCTTGCGGACAGCTGGCCAATAAGTAGCCTGGTTAATTTTTGGGCTTTGGGAAAATTGATTTTGCCGTAGTTTGCGCCTACTAAAATAATAGCTCGTGAAACGAATTGCCCTGTCTGTGATGCTTTGCATGGCTGCCTGCTTGGCCGCCAATGCCCAACCCGACCGCCAAAAAGGCGACCCCAAACTTAGTGAACTGTACACACCTGTGGCACCGGTGGTAAAACCCGGCAAAACAGCGGCCGATGCCCCCAGTGATGCCACTGTTTTATTTGATGGAACCAGCCTAAAGGCTTGGGAAACTGAAAGTGGCGCTAACCCAGCATGGACGCTTGCAGACAATGCCATGACGGTGAAACCCAGTGCCGGTGGTATAAGAACAAAGCAAGCCTTTGGCAGCTGCCAGCTGCATGTGGAATGGCGAGCGCCTGCGGTGGTAAAGGGCGAGGGACAAGGCCGCGGAAACAGTGGCATTATTTTTATGGGTAGATACGAGCTACAAGTGCTTGATAATTATAACAATACAACTTACAGCAACGGCCAAGCGGCCAGCATTTATAAGCAACATATACCGCTGGCCAACGCCTGCAGGCCCCCGGGCGAGTGGCAAACCTATGACGTTATTTTTACGGCTCCGGAGTTTTACGAAGATGGCCGGGTGAAAAACGCTGCCCGGTTTACAGTGTTTCACAACGGTGTGTTGGTACAAAACAACGTGACGGCCTGGGGCAATGTGCAATATATTGGTATTCCAGAATACGTAAAACACCCTGAAAAGCTGCCGCTACTGCTGCAAGACCACGGCGATTTGGTAAGCTTTAGAAACATTTGGGTGCGAGAACTTTAGACCCGTTGCAGGTGCTATGAGTAACGCCAACGTGGATTTTCACTCATTTGCAACCCCATTACTAAGTAACAGTAACTGCGTGGCGGTGTGGTTTACCACAATAATGTGGATTTTGTAGGCAATACAGGCCCGTTTTTTACAGCGGCTGCGTGGTGCTGCCCACCATGGCATCCATGGCAAGGGCAGTGGGGAGTGCCGTGCTTGAATGACTTGGACAGATACCCTGCCCGCGCAAATCGTTGAGAATGGTTTGCACCAGCGGCATTTGAATGTGTTGGGGTTTTTCAATTTTAAACTCTTGGGTATGTGAGCTTTGGGATAGCACAATTGGCGTAAAAGCAAATACCGAGCAGGTAATTTGGCCGCTTGTGCCAATGAACGTGAGGGTATCGGTTTTGGCCTCGGGCGTGGTAACAAAGCTGAAATGGGCTGTGCCACAAACGCCCTTTTGTGTAACAAAGCTGCCCGCCACGGTATCTTCAACACCGTATAAACCACCCCTGTTGGTGGAAAAGCCTTGGGCATTAGCAATATCATCGTCCAGTAAAAACTGGAGAATATCAAGCCCATGGGGTGCTAAATCGAAAAAATAACCGCCGCCTGCCAACGAGGCCTGTAAGCGCCAAGGCAGTGGCTGGGCTGAACCATCGTGCGGGTAGGGTGGCTGAAAAAGCTGCCAATGCGCCGTAATAACTCTACCAATGGCCCCCTGCTGCAAAAGGCTTTGCACCTGTAAAAAATACGGCAAGGCACGCCGGTAATGGGCTACAAACAGTTTTTTCTGCCGAAGCTGGGCGTGCTGATGCATGGCCACACACTCGGCATAATTAAGGCCCATGGGTTTTTCCACATACACATGTTTGCCAGCATCTAAAGCGGCCATGGTGTACTGAAGGTGCGTGTGAGGCGGCGTGGATACATAAACGATGTCAACGTTGGGATCGGCCAATAGTTGTGTGACCGAAGTGTAAACCGTGGGGATGGCGTGGCGACGGGCAAAATTGGCGGCGTTTTCCTGTTGGCGGCCGTACACCCCGGCCACGCTAGAACCCGGGAGTTTGTACATGGCGGGCAGGCTTTTTACCTCGCACACATTGCCACAACCAATAGAAGCCCAAGTAATGTTATGC
>RDXD01000030.1 GCA_004292575.1 Bacteroidota bacterium | reverse complement strand
ATTCCTGTTATTTTTTCTGGTTTGGGATTCAACAAACGTTGCGTTAGCAGTGCCACGTCGGCAGTTCCTGTTGCCACATCCAATATGGTCTTGGGTTGCGCTTTCGCCAGCTGTTTAATGGCGGTTTTTCGCCAACCTACGTCAATGCCGGCACTTAAAAAACGATTCAAAAAGTCGTAACGATGGGCTATTTGGTCAAACATTTGTGCCACTTGCACCTTTTTATCGGCATCGTTATTCTTAAACGGTACAATGTTATCGTGTTTGTAGGGTTGCATCAAAATGGTTATCTGCGGGTAATGGTGTAAGTAATGGTTCAATACAAAGCGGCGGGGGGTTGCCTATGGCACACCTATATACTTGTGTGTTTGCAGACTTAGTTGCCACTTTGGATTTTTCATAATGTAATCTACAATCAAAGGGGTCATCTGTTCGCGCTTATCCCACTCTGGCTGCAAATACAGCTTACAATTTGCCGATACCTGTTTGGCAAAACTCTCGGCCCAGGCAAAGTCGGTTTTGTGAAACACCACAATCTTTAGTTCGTCGGCCACTGGTAAAATAGCCGGCAGTGGTGCCTTAAATTTTTTCGGCGAAAGACAAACCCAATCAAACTTGCCGGTAAGGGGCGACGATCCAGAAGTTTCAATGTTGATTCTAAATCCGGCAGCAGCTAGTTCGGTAGTTAGCGCCTCTAAATTGTGAAGCAGTGGCTCGCCACCAGTGATTACCACAAAAGGGAGTGGTTGGCCTATTGCCAATTGTGGCACTACGGCCGCCTGGGCATCGGCCACCAATGTAGCAATGCTTTTTTTGGGGTGGCTGTTGGCATCCCAACTTTCTTTTACATCGCACCACACGCATCCCACATCACACCCGCCAAGGCGTATAAAATATGCCGCTTGCCCATTGAAGTATCCTTCGCCTTGCAAGGTGTAGAAAGCTTCCATTACAGGTAGCGTGGCAACATCAACTGAAATTAATGGGTTCAAAGTAAAAACAAATAATGGCTGCAAAGAAAACCCCTGCTGGGCAATTAACCATCGGTTAAAACAAAAGAGTGAGTTTGGCAAACGCTGGCAAGCTGGATTTTGGCTTCCATTGGGGCCCGTCTTTCACCAGTTGTATGGCTTTCTTATCAACTTCACTTCCCGCCGATTGAATAATGTAGAAGTTTTCGGGCCTGCCCATGGCGTTTATCTCAAAACTCAACGTTACCTTACTGGTGGCCTTTTTTTCTAGCTGACGAAGCTGTTGCTTTTTGCCATACAGGTACTTTTCATAGTCTGCCCAGCCAACTATGGGCACAGCGTCGGTAGTATCCATTTCCAAAGCGGGTGCTTTAGATTTGGGGGCATTGGCACCCTTTTTTTTGGCGGCATAGCCTATTACCACTACCTCGTCCAGTTTGTCGAGGTTCGACTGCAAGGCAATGTTGTTCGACAAAGTGTTGCTCGACAGTTTTACGGTCTTTGTATCAAAGCCTGCCGCCGAAGCTACCACCGTTACTTGCGTATCTGCCGCTTCTACGTTGAAACGGCCTAAAGCGTCGGTTGTAATGGATTTCCCCGTTTCTCGTACCGTAATTTGCACCCCATCAAGCGGGTAATTTTCCTGATTGGTTACTTTTCCGGTTATCACCAGCCCATTCCTGTTATTGGCGTTTAAAGGTGCATTTGCTGTGCTTTGTACTGCCGACTCACGGTTTAATTTGGCGTCGTATTCCCTTTTCTCTTTTGCTTGGCTAATGTCCGCTTGCTGCCTTGGCTCGGCACTTTGAAGGGCTTTGTTCTTATACTCGGTATCTATTGTAGTGGTATTACTGGCTGTGGCTCCCGACGATGCCAAAGCAGATTCCAAATTTTGGGTAGCGGCTTGTGGCAATTGGGTAACGGCCTTGGTTTCAGTTTTTGCATCTGCAGTGGCAGTTTCAACACTGGCTTTGCTTAGGCTGCGCGGTTCAGGTAGGCTTTCGAGTCCGTTGGCTACTGTGTTTGTACTAGAATCGGCAACCATGGTTTGCTGCGCCAGCTCACGCGGAGCCGTTATGGGTGTTTGCGTCAGCTTAAATAACCACCATACAGCTGCCAAAACAGTGCAGGCCGCCGCCGCGTACGCCAAACGTCGCCATGGTAACATCCGTATGGGCGGCACTTGTTCCGCTGGCTTGCCTACGGCGTTTACACGTTGGGTTACTGCTTCCACCTGGTGTAGCAAATGGCTGGCATCGTGGCTTTGCATTGCTAAATCATACCCTTCAATAGCGTCTTGCAGAAGTGGACTATCCAAAGCAGCCCTTTCTATGGCATGCGCTTCGGCCGGGGTCATTTTACCCTGCAGGTACCGCACAATGTCGGCTTGTTGATATATATATTGTTGCTCAGCCACGGCTATGTTGTTCCATGCATTGTTTTAAGTTCCGTCGTCCATTCTGGATGTGGCTGCGTACCATATTCCAGCCCATACCGGTTTGTTTTTCTATTTCGGAATAGCTTTTTTGTTGCAAATAAAACAGCTCTACGGCATTCCTTTGGTCAGCGTTTAAGCCTTCCAAGCACTGCTGCAGCTGGTTTAGGTGTTCCTCTTTTTCCATTACAGTGTCCAGATGCCAATTGTCTTCCAATTGCACAAAATGGTCTTGCATTTCTACCACAGGGCTCTGTTTTTGCTGCCGCAGCTGCTGTAAACAATGGTTGCGCGCCAAGGTATGCAGCCAAGCGCTAAAGTTTTCTACTGCATACTTTCGTAGCTTAGTTACCAGTTGTTCGTAAACGTCGGCGCAAGCATCTTGTGCTAAATCGTTGGATTTTAAGTACTTATAGCAAACACCGTACAGCAGGCCAGCATATCGGCCATACAATACAGCCAAATGGTTTTGCTCACCGCTTTCCCGGTAAAGCGCAACCAGTTGTTGGTCGCTCAGCGTGTTGATGGAAGTATGGTGTTGCAACCGTTCAAATATAGGCATGCGTCGGCATTGATCAAATTTTGAATGGCTTGGTTCTGTACTTCATAGCCAAAGCTACCTTTGAAAGAAGTGGTTTTATTTACACCAAAATTACGCCTGCATGCCGAAGCCTGCGGCATATTGCCTACTTTCCGCCCCAAATAGTTGTTACCATGTCATCTTCCACAGAGTTTA
>RDXD01000029.1 GCA_004292575.1 Bacteroidota bacterium | reverse complement strand
ATCCAAAACCTACACAATTTCAACTGCCAATAAATTGCCAACATTTTGTTCCGCTTGGCGCAAAAGCAGTGAAGCGTATAGCACCTATATTTACGCCGCAATTTACGCTCACTCTAAAAACCATAAAAGCATATTCCCATGAGTCCATTTAACAACTACAATTTTGGATCGCAAACTGCCTTGGTGCGGGTTGATTTTAATGTGCCCCTAGACAAAGCCACCCTTGCCATAACCGATGATACCCGCATGACGGCTGCCGTACCCACCATTAAAAAAATACTGGAAGATGGAGGTCGTGTGGTACTTATGAGCCATTTGGGGCGCCCCAAAAACGGCCCCGAAGAAAAAAGCAGTTTAAAACACCTGTTACCGCACCTGCAAACCCTACTGGGCGAAGAAACACATGTGTTTTTTGCCAACGACTGCATAGGCGAGCAGGCCCACCTAACCCTAAGCATGATGCGCTCGGGCGAGGTAATGCTGCTTGAAAATTTGCGGTTTTACAAAGAGGAAGAAGCGGGCGACCGTGCCTTTGCCGAAAAACTTAGCAAGCTGGGCGATGTGTATGTAAACGATGCTTTTGGCACCGCCCACCGCGCCCACGCCAGCACCGCCATTATTGCCGATTTTTTTGAAGCCCCTAAAAAACTGTTTGGCTTGCTAATGGAAGCCGAGGTGCTTGCCGCCGACAAAGTGCTGCACGAAAGCAAAAAACCCTTCTGCGCCATCATTGGTGGCGCCAAGGTGAGCGACAAAATTTTAATCATCGAAAATTTGCTTAACCGCGCCACCGACATCATCATTGGCGGCGGCATGGCTTACACCTTTATGAAGGCCCGGGGCGGAAAAATTGGCGCCTCGCTTTGCGAAGACGACCGCTTGGACACCGCAAAAGCGCTGCTACAAAAGGCCCTCGACATGGGCGTAAGCATACACCTGCCCGAAGACAGCATTATAGCCGACAAGTTTGCTGCCGATGCCAATACCGAAGTGCGCCCCAGCGATGCCATCCCCGATGGTTGGATGGGTCTTGACATTGGCCCCAAAGCCCGCGGCATTTTCTCCGAAATCATTGGCAAAAGCAACACCATATTGTGGAATGGCCCCATGGGTGTGTTCGAAATGGAGAAGTTTCAGGCCGGTACCAAGGCCGTAGCCGATGCCGTAGCCCAAAGCACCGAGCATGGCGCCTTTAGCCTGGTGGGCGGTGGCGATAGCGTGGCCGCCGTAAACGAGTTTGGCTATACCAACAAGGTAAGTTACATCAGCACCGGTGGTGGCGCCATGCTCGAATATTTTGAGGGTAAAGTACTGCCCGGCATTGCTGCCATCAAAGGCGCGTAAATCATTGTAGGCCAGTCTATTATATGTTCAAAAAATCTTTTTTGGGCTATCTGCCCCATCGCACTATTGGGCCTCGGCACCCGCTGTACGCTTGTACCCCACTCCGTGGGGGTACCGCTGCCATCGGGCAGCCCCTGTGCCGCAAACCACTATTGGGCCGGGCGGTGGCGCGCTGGCTGGGTGTAGCCTTTGTGGCCCTGTGGGTTGCCTGTGCCCCCACCTACGAGCCGCCCACCACCGCCATCGATTGTGGCAGGCAGTTTCTTGAAGCCGTTTACGATGGCAATTTTAAGCGTGCCCGCCAGCTTATTACAGACAATAGCCAGGCCCTGCTGGAGCAGCGCTTTGTGCAGCCGTACCAGCAGCTCAACAGTGCCGACCGCGACAAGCTGCGCAACGCTTCCATCAACATCCAAAAAATTGAGCTGCGTGATAATAATCGAATCGTTATGCAGTTTACCAACGCTTTAAGCAATGCCCCAGATAGTATTTTAGTGCGCAGGATAGACCTTAAATTTGTTACCGATTTAAAACCCTAACGCCCATGAACAATCTCGGTAGCACGCTTTTGGTGGCCTTGGGTGGTGCCACCGGTTCGGTATTGCGCTACGCCGTGGGTTTATGCTTGCCCATGCATGCGCAGCGCAGCTTTCCTTGGGCCACCCTGTTGGTTAACCTGGGCGGAAGCCTGCTAATAGGGCTGCTGCTGGGTACGCTGGCCAAGCATCCTGCGCCAGCGGCATACTGGCAGCCATTGTTGGTTACCGGTTTTTGTGGGGGCTTCACCACGCTCAGTGCCTTTAGCAACGATGGCTTTTTATTATTGCGCCAACAGCACTACACCATGTTTTTATTGTACTTTGCCGCCACGCTGGTGCTGGGCATTATGGCGGCAGCACTCGGTTATCATCTTTCAAAATAATACCATGTCTATTACTACCAACGTTTTGCACCCATGGCACGGGGTTGATTATGGCGAGGGCGCCCCCCGAACCGTAAATGCCATCATCGAAATACCCATGGGCAGCCGCGCCAAATACGAAATTGATAAAAAAAGCGGCTTACTCAAGCTAGACCGGGTCATCTATTCCTCTTTTTATTATCCGCACAATTACGGCTTTATACCCCGCACCTATGGCGACGATAAAGACCCGCTGGATATTTTGGTGCTTAGCAGCATGAGTGTGCAGCCCCTTTGCATAGTAGAAGCCCGCGTAATAGGCGTAATGCAAATGGTGGACAGCGGCGAGGCCGACGATAAAATTATTGCGGTAGCAGCCCACGATATGGCCGTAAACCACATGAACAACATTGAAGAACTGCCCGCGCATTTCTTTAAAGAACTTCGGCAGTTTTTTGAGGACTATAAAAAGCTGGAGAACAAAACGGTGAAAGTGGAAGATTTTGGCGACAAATCTACCGCCCTCAACATCATACGCGATGGTATAGAGCTGTACAAGCGCACATTTGTAGATAAAGATTAGCCCCGGCCACCCGTCGGCTCCCAAAGTGAGCCCACTGCATTTCCCATTTTAAAAGCGTTGTATTGCAAACTCCAAAAATGACCATTGCCACACTCCTCATCCTCATTACCATAGGCTTAGCAGCGGGTTTGCTTAGCGGCATGGTGGGTGTTGGTGGCGGCATTGTTATTGTACCTTGTTTAGTCTTTTTTTTGGGGCTTACCCAAAAGGCAGCCCAAGGCAATTCGCTGGCATTGCTGGTGTTGCCGGTGGGCATTTTAGGGGTCATGAATTATTACAAAGCCGGCCACATTGATGTGCGTATGATAGCTTTAATGGC